>JAFTPW010000294.1:0-11522 GCA_017463075.1 Clostridia bacterium | reverse complement strand
AGGCCCGAACTTCGGTATCAAGATCTGCATCCACGACTCCCTCCGCCATGCGCTGACCAACTTCAAGAAGTTCCAGCCCACCGCGCTCGTCCTCGTTCCGCTCTTCGTTTCCACCATGTACAAGAAGATCGTGGCTGAAGCAAAGCGCTCCGGCAAGGACAAGATGCTCCTCGCAATGGCAAAGGTTGCGCATAAGCTCTCCTTCGTCGGCGTTGACATGAGCAAGACCGTCTTCAAGGACGTACGCGAAGCATTCGGCGGCAGACTGGAAAAGATCATCTGCGGCGGCGCGGCACTCTCTCCCGAAATGATCCCCATGTTCCAGGCGTTCGGTATTGCCATCTACGAAGGCTACGGCATCACCGAATGTTCTCCTCTCGTTGCCGTAACGCCCTACTATGCGCGCAGACCCGGTTCCGTAGGTCCCGCTTGTCCCTGCTGTGAAGTCCGCATCGAAGGCACCGAAACCAACGAAAAGGGCTTCCTGACCGGCGAAATTCAGGTTCAGGGCACCAACGTCATGCTCAGCTACCGCGACAACGACGAAGCAAACGAAGCGGCATTCACCGATGACGGCTGGTTCCGTACCGGCGACGTCGGCTACCTTGACGATCAGGGCTACATTTACATCACCGGCCGTATGAAGTCCGTCATCGTCCTCGACAACGGCAAGAACGTATTCCCCGAAGAAATCGAAGAATACCTCGAAGGCATCGACTACATCGCGGAATCCGTCGTGGTCGGACGTGAAGAAGACGACGGCTGCAAGCTCGTTGCGGTGATCTTCCCGAACTACGAAAAGTACGCCGAACTGAGCGAAACCGAAATCCGCTGTGAAATCCAGAAGGCCATTGCCGCTCTGAACAAGCGCGTTCCCACCTTCAAGCAGATCCACAAGCTCGAGTTCCGCAAGACCGAATTCGAAAAGACCACCACCAGAAAGATCAAGAGACACCTCGTAAAATAAGCGAAATATTCCCGCCGTATGTACAAAAATGTACCTGCGGCGGGTCTTTTTTTCGTGAAAGTGTTGCAATTGCCGGACAAAACGTGTAGAATAATAAGGAATATAAAACAACCTCAAACCCGCGCCGCAGTTCATCGCCGGATGTTTTGTTTGAAACGGCGGTCGGGGGCAAGCCCCAACCCTACGTTTTTTGCGGACGTTCCGTCAACAAAAACAAAGTAAACCACACCGCGCCGCAGGCTGAGTTTACCTGGGCAATTAAGTGTCCCGTACGATAAAGTGGGTTCGCTCCACTGAAAAGCTGCACGTTGTCAAAACTCCCGCCCGCCGGAGGCATTGGGTCCAGGCACTCCTGGTTGCCGAATCGAGAGCCCGGCTGCGGAGGGTTCTCGCGCCCGCCGCGTAGGCGTTACAAATCCCAATTGAAAAGCGGAGCTTTTCTACCATAAATCCTAACAATTAACGCAATACAAACCGGCTGTAAGCCAAACAAACAAAAATAAAATCCCTACTAAGGAGGACCCCACATGAACCCCATCAAAATGTCCATCATCGGACTCGGCGGACGCGGAACATGGTGGCTCGGCGAGCTTCTGAAAATGGAAGACGTGGAAATCACCGCCGTCTGCGACAAGCACGAAGACCGCATGGAACGCGGCAGAATAATGTGCGAGGACAAATACGGTCACGACGTTTTCGCCTCCACGGACTGGCGCGAAGTCATTGCCCTCGACGACGGCAGTGAAGCGACGATGATTACCACCTACTGGAACGACCACGTAAAAATCGCAATCGCAGCAATGAAGAAGGGCAAATACGCAGCATTCGAAGTCGGTCCCGCGCAGTCGATTCAGCAGTGCTGGGATCTGGTGCGCACCTACGAAGAGACGGGCGTCCCGTGCATGCTCATGGAAAACTGCTGCTACGGACGTGAGGAAATGACCGTGCTGAACATGATAAAGAAGGGTCTGTTCGGCGAAGTTCTGCACTGTCAGGGCGGTTATCAGCACGACCTGCGCTCGGTTGCAAACGGTTTCGCACGCGATCACGAACGCGCATGGCACTACCTTCACCGGAACGCGGAGCTGTATCCGACACACGAGCTGGGTCCGATCATGACCTATCTTGACATCAACCGCGGCAACCGCCTCATGTCGCTGAACGCAATGGCGACGAAGTCCCGCGGGCTGAACAAGTATCTGCGCGACCGTTTCCCGGACGGACATCCCTACGCGGACGCGGATTTCAAGCTGGGCGACATCATCACGACGACAATCCGCTGTGCAAACGGCGAGACGATCGTTCTGACGCACGACACAAGCTCTCCGAGACCCTACTCCCGCGGCGGACGCGTACAGGGCACAAAGGGTATCTGGATGGAAGACCTGCGCGCGCTCCACATCGAAGGACGCTCTTCCGGTGAATCGTGGCAGCCGATGAGCGAATACTGGGAAGAATTCGAGCATCCGCTCTGGAAAAAGACGAAGGCAACCGAATACTCCGGCGGTCACGGCGGCATGGACTGGCTCGTTATGCGTGCATTCCTTGATGCAGTCCGCCGCAAGATCCAGACGCCGATCGACGTCTACGACTCCGCTACTCTCATGGCAGTGGGCATCCTCTCCGAAGAATCCATCTCCATAGGCTCCGCCTCCGTTGCAATCCCCGACTTCACCGACGGCATGTGGATGAAACGCGATCCCGCTCCGTCCACGATCTTCTCTCTCGCCGAAGTGGACGACGCTATCTTTGAAGGGGCTGTGGAATTCTGATTTGTGCAGATTTTTAGTGTAAGGGAGTACGGTCGCTTTTTGAAAAAAGCTCCGCAAAAACTTTAGACTGACGAGGTGCATCCCTCTACGGGTATTATGGTTTACATGATTCCGTAGAGGGGTTCTTTTTTGGACGGCGTACGGTTTTGGGTGATTATACAGCGGTCTACGGAGGCAATTGCGGATTGTAGCTTGGGGTGCGATGCCGGATTGTTCCGTCCAATTTATCAGAAAATCGTGAGCGAGTTCGCAGGGACCGCCGAGACCCTGCTCACAGTAGCCGTGGAGCGATCAATTGATATAGTAAACGAAATTGTTTTTGATCCGGGCTCACGCGCGCCGTGGAGGGATCAATTGATATAGTAAATGAAATCGTTTTTGATCCGGGCTCGCGCGCGCCGTGGAGGGATCAATTGATATAGTAAACGAACTCGTTTTTGGTCCGGGCTCACGCGCGCCGTGGAGTTTGGGAGATTATTGGAAATTCGCCTCTCCCTTTGTAGGGGCGATTCATGAATCGCCCGTCGTCAAATCGCGGCAAAATATCATATGACAGCATTCTGTTTCAATTTCTTCAATATCTTATCACACAAAAATCACGTAAAAACCTGTGTTGTTCATGCTTTATTTATAATTTTGTGATATAATAAATGCTAACTATCTGTATAATTCCGCAGATTGGAGGAAAGCAAAGCATCAATGATCCAGATAAACAACCTTGTGAAAAACTACGGCACAAAATTCGCCGTGGACGACATCAGCTTCCGGGTATCCAAGGGTGAAATCGTAGGGTTCCTCGGTCCCAACGGTGCGGGCAAATCCACGACCATGAACATCCTGACGGGATATCTCTCATCCACCTCCGGGGAAGCGAAGGTGGGCGGCATCGACATTCTCGAAAACCCCGACGAAGCGAAGAAGCTCATCGGATTCCTTCCCGAGCAGCCGCCGCTTTACGTGGACATGACCGTAAACGAATACCTGAACTTCGTCTACGAAATCAAGGGCTGCAAGCTCAACCGCGCAAAGCATCTCGCAGAGGTACGTCAGGTGACCAAGATCGACGACGTACAGAACCGTCTCATCAAGAACCTCTCCAAGGGTTACCGTCAGCGTGTCGGCATTGCGCAGGCGCTCGTGGGCAATCCCCCGGTCATCATCTTCGACGAACCCACCGTCGGTCTTGACCCCAAGCAGATCATCGAGATCCGCAACCTGATCCGGAATCTCGGCAAGAGCCACACCGTCATTCTCTCGACGCACATTCTCTCCGAAGTCCAGTCCGTATGCGACCGGATCATCATCATCAACGAAGGCAAGATCATCGCTGACGAAAAGACCGAATCCATCACGCAGGTAGTGGAAGAAAACCGCCGCTACAACGTAAAGGTATGCGGTCCGCAGAGAGAAGTCATGACCGTGCTCAAGTCCATTCCCGGCGTGATTTCCGCGGAACTGACGGGTGAGCGTGAACTTGACAGCTACACCTACGCGCTCGAAGCGGAAAAGGGTGTGGACATCCGCAAGCCCCTCTTCTACGCGCTCAGCGACAAGAATTACCCTCTCATCGGTCTTGAGGCCGTGGGCATGAATCTGGAAGAAGTCTTCATCCGGATCATGGACAAAGCAAGCAAATAAAGGAGCTCTGAAACAACATGTTCGCAATTTACAAAAAGGAGATGCGGAGCTACTTCACCACGCCTCTGGGATATGCGTTCCTCGCGGTATTCCTCGCGGTGTCCGGCTTCATGTTCGCCATCTCCACACTTCAGTCGCAGACTTCCGATGTATCCGGCTACTTCCAGATCATGATTTTCGGCTACATCGTCATCGTTCCCCTGCTCACCATGCGCAGCTTCTCCGAAGAACGCCGCACCCGCACCGAACAGCTTCTGCTGACCTCTCCCGTATCCATCACATCCATGATTATGGCGAAATTCCTTGCCGCGTTCACGATGTTTGCGGGCACCGTTCTCATCAGCTGTCTCTACTACCTGCCCCTGTTCCTGTACAGCGGTGACACCCTTCCCAACGTGGCAAAGGCATTCGGCTGTCTGATCGCGATGCTCCTCATCGGCATGTGCTTCATCGCCGTGGGCATTTTCGTATCGACTCTCACCGAAAGCATCGTAACCGCATGTGTCGGCACCATGGCAATCCTTCTCGTATTCGCCGCAGCCGGCATGTTCAACAGCCTCATCGACGCGTACGTCGTCCGTGCGGTTCTGAACTGGATTTCCGTTTACTCCCGTTACATCAACTTCACCTACGGTATCTTTGATATCGCGGCAACTGTTTACTATCTCTCCATCACGGCTGTGTTCCTGTTCCTCTCCGTCCGTATCTACGAGAGAAGAAGATACGCGTAAAGAAGGAGGCCGCAGATTATGAACTACACCAAGTACACTCAGTCCAGAAAATTCAAGTACGGCTCCGTGGCGACCGCATTCACCATCGCGTTCATCGCCATTGTAATCATCTTCAACGTCATCTTCACCGCGCTCGCCAACAAGTACATGTGGTACATTGACATGACCGAGCAGCAGGTGTTCACCCTTTCCGATGAAGCGAAGGAACTGATGTCCGACATCACCGAAGAAGTCTACATCTACTTCGCAAGCGAACCGGACGTTCTCATGAACGACTCCGACTACGCATCCACCCGTTATGTTTACACCACTGCGCTCCAGCTTCAGGACGAATTCAAGAACGTCCATGTGGAATGTGTGAGCGTACTGAAGAACCCCAATTTCTTCCGCGAATTCTACACCACAGCGGCGACCGACATTGACACCGACTCCGTGGTTCTCGTCTCCGGCGGTGAAGTCCGTGTCTTTGCGGCGGAAGCATTCTTCTCCTTCAACGATACCTCCGACCTCTCCACTGTATGGGCATACAACGGTGAAAAGCGTCTGATTTCCGGTATCATGCAGGTTACCCAGACCGACACGCCCAAGATCACCTTCACCACCCAGCACGGTGAGGACATCGGCGGCGCTACCGCTCTTGCGGAACTGTTCGTTGAAAACGGCTTTGAAGTCACCGTTGCCGACCTGACCAAGGACGAAATCGACGAAGACTGCCGCGTACTCTGCATCTTCAACCCCGTTTACGACTTTGTCGGCGACGAAGCGGAAGACGCATCCTTCAACGAAATCGAAAAAATCGACCGTTTCCTTGACGACTACGGCTGTCTGCTCGTCTTCTCGGATGCGGCAAATGTTGAAAACCTGAGAAACCTCAACGGATTCCTCGAAGAATGGGGCATCGCATACACGCCGAACACCATGATCCGCGACAAGGACAACGCCATGTCCGTGGACGGCTACGCAGTCATCGCGCAGTATCAGGCTGACACCCTCGGCGGCTCCATTTACTCCGATCTGAACGAACTGGCAACGCCTCCGAAGACCATCATCTACAAGGCGTCCCCGATCGAGATTCTCTGGGAAGAAGGCGGCTCTCTCGCAGGCTCCCGCGAAGTTTCTCCCGTCCTCAAGTCCTATCCGACCTCCGAATACATGGTAAGCGGTCAGGCTGAGGGCACCGGTTCCTACAACCTCATGACCATCTCCCGCGAAACCCGCATCGTTGACAACGAATACTACTATTCCTACGTCATCGCGGCAGGTTCTCCCACCTTCGCGGCAACCGAATATCTCCAGTCCAACGCTTATGCGAACGAGGACATTATGGCGGCATCCATGAAGGCAGTCGGCCGTGAACGTGTTCTTGCCGTTCTGGAACGCAAACCCTTCGATACCGACGAAATCACCGTCACCACCGCACAGGCAAACAACTGGACCGTTGCCATGACCGTTGTGCTTCCCGCCATCTTCGGGCTCTGCGGTCTGATCGTCATCACCAGGAGAAAGCATTCATGATTAAGAAACAGAAAAAACTCTTTTACGTCATGGGCGCGGCATTTCTGGTTCTGCTGATCCTGTATTTCGCAGTGATCCGTCCCCTGACCGCTGAGGTCGAGGAAAACGTCGCTCCCAAGGAACTGCTCGAATGGGAAGCAAAGTACAACGACCTCGTGGAAACCTTCTACATCTTCGAGCCGCTCGACCGTGCTTCCATCCAGCAGATCAAGGTTGAAAACGAGCACGGCGGATACACCATCTACCGTGACGCGTCCGACACCTTCCAGCTCAAGGGCTTCGTCGGTCTGCAATTCGATCAGGAGCTGTTCTCTTCCCTCGTCGTCACCACCGGTACGCCCACCGTCATGATGCGCGTTGCCGTTGATGCGACCGCGGAACAGCTTGCGGAATTCGGACTTGACACCCCGCAGGCATCGTGGACCGTAACCTCCACCTCCGGCGAGGACTTCACCGTTCAGGTGGGTGACCTTGCTATCACCGAGGGCGGCTACTACGTCTACTACGAACCCGATGCCTCCAAGGGCTACTCCAACAAGAACGCCATCTACTTCATGGGTCCCACCCTTGCGGACACCATTCTCAAGCCCGACCACGAGCTCATCTCTCCCATCCTGACCGCGGGCATGTCCCAGAACAACTACTTCTTCGTGGATGAATTCACCGTATGGCACGGCGAGGAGCTGTTCGTTCACATCGAGCGCATCCCCGAGGACCAGATGGCGGACCCCAACTCCATCGTGGAAGTCGACATGACCTATCCCCGTCAGGACGAGAACACCAAGTATCAGGTCAACGACAATCTTTACTACGAGATCCTGTACAACTTCATGACCCTTCAGGGCGACTCCATCCTCGCATTCCAGCCCACGGAAGAGCAGCTTGAAGAATTCGGTCTTGCAGAACCCGCGTACATGATCGACTATGTCTTTGAAGATTACGAATTTGTCCTCTTCGTCTCCGAACAGCAGGCGGACGGCACCTACAACGCAGTCTCCAACCTCTACGGCTACGAGCTGGTGTGCAAGGTCTCCAAGGACATGCTCGGCTGGCTGGAATACGACAAGTTCGACTGGATCTTCCCGACGCCGTTCTATGAAAACATCGTTGACATCACCCGCATTACCCTGAACGGCAGCGGCATCGACGTTGACTATCAGCTCAAGCACGGCACTACGGGTGAGAACACTCCCACGCTTGAAGTAACCGAAGTGAAGTCCGGCACCTTCATTCCCAATGAAGACGTCCGCAACTTCCGCGAATACTACAAGACCATGCTGAACATCACCAATCAGGAATACGCCCGCATGTCCGAAGAGGATATCGCGGATCTGACCCACAACGAGGACAAGCGCATCCTGACCATGACCTACGAAAAGACCGACGGCACCTCCTACGAGTTCCGCTTCTACAAGCATTACGAAGCCTCCACGGACACCACGACCACCGGCAAGATCTTCGTAGTCGTCAACGATATCGGCGAATTCTACACCACCAACGACCTCATCAACAAGATCATCAACGACACCTCCCGTGTTTTACAGGGTCTTGACGTTGAAGCGTACAACCAATACTAAGGCGCAGACAAATCCCCATTGGAGCGATCCGTGGGGATTTTTGTTTTGCCCGGGAATTTGTCTGCTAAAATAAGAAAGAATAAAGAATAAATAAGAAAGAATAAATTTGGTGAAAATTTTTTCTGCGGCTTGACAGGGGAACGGAATTGTGCTATACTGTTTTTGTACCCGGTGAGGGGATGACACCCATAACAAAAAACGATGCGCACCGCAGGTATCAACTGAATATCATCGAAAGGGGATGACACCCATTACAAAAAACGGAAGCGACAGCATTCGCGTATTCGATGTTCATGGAAACGAGCTGGAAGCGACCTACCCGAAACGGGCGAAAGGTCTTGTCAGAAAAGGGCGGGCGCAGTGGCTGGGTTCTGTGAATCACGATGATCCGGACTTTGTACCGGATTCTATTATTTTATACGACAATGCGGATTGGAACAGCAGTCCGGCAGAACCCGCAGACCACGTACCGCGTACCGCCGATATACAACATCATACGGAGGTACAGTCCATGTTTAACAACGAAATCAACAATAACGAATATATTCCCGAAATCAACAACACCACCGGAATTCCCGAAAACGCCGAAGAAATCGATCCCGCTGTACAGAAGATGCTCGAAGACCTCTCGGCGCATATCACAAAGACAAGCGAGGAAACAGAAAAACAGCGCCTGGAAATGGCAAAGGTGCAGGAAGAAGCCAATATCGCGGCGACAAAGGCACGCATGGAAATGGAAAAACAGCGCAGAGAAGCCGATGGGGACGCCGCTATCCCCGACTTCGGCGAGATTCCGGAAATCCCCGCAGATGCCGGATCCGTCGATTTCCAGAACCTGCTCGGAGGAATCCTCGATACCCTTGACAGCATCGGTGCAAAGGAGCTGTCCGATGACATTGATATCGCAGCGGTTGAAACCGGACACCTCCACGATCTGTCCGAAACTCTCCGCGACATCTACCACAAGACACTCAATGTCCGCAAGGAAACCGCTCAGATTGCAGCTTACACCCAGAAGCAGAAGCTCCTTGCAGAACGCATTGCAAAGCTCGAGGAAGAAAAATCCATGATGCTCAGAACCATCGGCAAGATCTTCGAAGAGGAACAGCTCGGCGGAAATCAGTTCATCTATCATATCAACGATACCACACGGTACTATAACGACGAAATCAACAAGCTGATCGCCATGATGAACTGACACACAACATAACTCAGAACGTCGCTCTCACACGGGGGCGGCGTTTTTTGCGTCGTGTAAAATTCCCCTGCGATATTGACAAATATCAGCACGGGTGTTATAATGAATCATCCAAAATCTCACCCGGTTAATGCTGGCAAATTGTTCAGCACGCCGGAAACAAAGGAAAACAACCTATGAAAATCATCATCGGCGGATGCGGAAAAATCGGGGAAACACTCCTTTCCGCACTGGTCAGCGAAGGTCACGACGTGGTTGCGCTCGACAACGATCCCGCCGTCATCTCCCAGATTACAAACATTTACGACGTGATGGGTGCCTGCGGAAACGCCGCTGACTGCGAAACCCTTGAGGATGCCGGCATCACGGACGCGGAGCTCTTCATCGCCGTAACTCCCTCTGACGAAGTGAACATGCTCTCCTGCTTCCTCGCACAGCGCATGGGAGCGGCTTACACCATCGCGCGGATCCGGAATCCCGAATACAACGACGGCTCGCTCGGCTTCATGAAGCGTGAGCTGGGTCTGTCCATGGCGATCAACCCGGAACAGCTCGCCGCGAAGGAGCTCTTCGACGTTTTGAAAATGCCGTCCGCGGTCAAAATCGAAACCTTTGCGGGACGCGCGTTTGAGCTCATCGAGCTGCGACTCAAGGACGACTGTCCGCTCGACGGCATGACGCTCAAGGATCTGCGCGACAAATACAAGACGAAAGTCCTCATCTGCGTGGTTCAGCGCGGCGACGAGGTACACATCCCGTCCGGTAATTTTGTCCTGAAAAGCGGCGACAGAATCGGACTGACTGCGGCTCCGCACGACATCGAACGCTTCCTCGCCACCATCGGAATGCTGAAAAAACGCGCAAAGCGTGTCATCCTCCTCGGCGGCAGCAGAACGGCGTGGTATCTCTCCAAAATGCTGGAGGAAACGGGCAGTGATGTCAAAATCATCGAGCGGAACGAAAAAATCTGCGCCGAGCTCTCGGAAACACTCCCGGATGCGACGATCATCCAGGGCGACGGCTCCGAACATGAGCTTCTTCTCGAGGAAGGCCTGCGCTCGGCAGATGCGTTCATCACACTCACCGGCATGGACGAGCAGAACATCCTTGTCAGCCTCTACGCCGCACAGCAGAACGTTCCCACCGTGATCTCCAAGGTCAACCGAAGCGAAATGGCGACCATGGCGGGCAATCTCGGCATCGACTGCATCATCTCGCCGCGCAAGGTCGTCTCCGATGTGCTCATCCAGTACGCGCGCGCCCTTGACAACTCCCGCGGAAGCAACGTGGAAACCCTGTACAAGCTCATGGACGGACAGGCTGAGGCACTGGAATTCGGCGTCGGCACGGATTCCCGCCTGACAAACATCCCGCTCCGCGATCTCGATCTCAAGCCGGGCATCCTTCTCGCCGGCATCATCCGCGAACGGCAGTCCATTGTCCCCGGCGGTAACGACAGTCTCCTCCCCGGCGATAAAGTCGTCGTGATTGCGGCAAACCAGCGTCTGCGGGACTTGAGCGACATTGTAAAGTGAGGCAGTCATGAACCGGAAAATGATTTGCTACATGCTCGGTCAGATCATCAAGCTCGAGGGTACGCTCATGCTTCTGCCCATGATCTGCTCCATTGTGTACCGTGAATATGATTCCATGAACGCCTTTGCCATGACGATCATCTTCGCGCTTGCCGTCGGCTTTTCCGTGACTGCGCTGACGCGAAAATGCGACCGCACCGTTTACGCGAAAGAGGGCTTTGTCATCACTGCCCTTGCGTGGATTCTGCTCTCCGCAATCGGTGCCGCGCCGTTCGTCATCACGGGGGCAATCCCGAATCCCGTTGACGCATATTTCGAAGTTGTCAGCGGATTCACAACCACGGGCGCGTCCATTCTCACCGAAGTGGAATCCCTTGACAAAGGCCTTCTCTTCTGGCGCAGCTTCACGCACTGGATCGGCGGTATGGGTGTGATCGTCCTCGTCATGGCGATTCTCCCCGACAACACCGGACGCGCGATCCACATCATGCGTGCGGAAATGCCCGGGCCGATCGTTGACAAAATCACGCCGAAAATCCACAACACCGCGAAGGTTTTATACCTCATCTACTTCGGACTGACCGCGGTT
>JAFTPW010000293.1:0-3691 GCA_017463075.1 Clostridia bacterium | reverse complement strand
TTTATGCCGGAGCTGTACATCGGGGACTACCGCTACTACAACGGTCAGGTGTACGACGCGGAAACCGACGAATCCGAATGGGGTCTGATGCGCATGGAGCTGTCGACCGGCGAGCGGGAGTGGTTCGGTGCGGGAACGGATGACGACGGAAACGCGGTTCCGGTTGAGGACAGCTATCCCTGCTTCGTGCTTGGAGAGAGGCTGTATTTTCAGGACGCGCTCGGGATTTTCTCGCTGAACATGGACGGGGAAGACCGTCGTGAGCATGCACCGCTCGGCAGGACGGAAGCTGACGGAATCCGCACGGACGGTGAGTACCTGTATTACAGAAACGACGGATGTCTCCTGCGAACGCCGATTGACGGAGGTGAGGAAGAACTTCTCGCTGACGGCGGCGTGACGGACTTCTGCCTGACGGAAAACTGGCTCACCTACGAAACCGGCGGCGAGGTTGTGCTCGGCAAGGCGGAAATCTACGGCTACGCCGGGAATGAAGTCGTCCTCGTCGGCGGAGAAATCCACCGGTGCAGGCATGACGGCTCGGAGGACACGGCGGTATTCACCTTTGACGGCGAGCTTGCCGGGACGCGTCCGGTCGGAATGATCGTCGAAGGGAACTACATGTACTGCGGTTACGTGCAATGGACGGACGCGGACGGTGACGGGATTTACAGGGACGGCGACTCCGTTTCTTCCATGGCAATCAACGGGAAGGAGACCTGTACAATGCTCCGGATTGATCTCACAACCGGAGAAACTATGGTGATCGAGGTAATATCATGAAACTGACAATCGACAAAATCACGAAATCCTACGGAACGAACCTCGCGCTCAATGCGTTTACAGCGGAACTGACGCCGGGGATTTACGCGCTGCTCGGGCCGAACGGATCGGGAAAATCCACGCTTATGAACATCCTGACGGACAATCTCAAGGCGGATTCCGGTGCTGTTCTGTACACTGACGACGCGGGAAAGACCGAAAACACGCTCGAGATGGGTGTGCGGTTCCGCGAAAAGCTCGGATTCATGCCGCAGTACCCGGGACTCTATCCGAATTTCACCGTGGAGCGGTTTCTGTGGTACATGGCATCGCTCAAGGGCATGACAAAAGCAGAAGCGTCGCGGCAGATTCCGGAAATTCTCGCCGCCGTGGAGCTGGACGACGTGCCGAAGCGGAAAATCGGTGCGCTCTCGGGCGGTATGAAGCAGAGACTCACTCTCGCGCAGGCGGTGCTTGGGGATCCGGAAATCCTCATCCTCGACGAGCCGACCGCAGGACTTGACCCGAAGCAGCGCATCGCTGTGCGGAATTTCATCTCCAAACTCGCGCTCGGCAAGATCGTCATCATCGCGACCCATGTGGTGCCCGATATCGAGTTCATCGCCCGCGACGTCATCATGCTGAAAAAGGGCGTGATCGTGGACTCTGCTCCGCCGCATGAGCTGACGAAGAAAATCGACGGGGACGTGTGGATCGTGCCCTGCGCTCAGGAGGACGTGAGCCGGATGCAGGAAACGTGCCGCGTCGTCGCCATCACGCGGGATGAAGTGACGTCGGATGTGCTCCTGCGCGTTCTGTCCCATGAAAAGCCCGCGGAAAACGCCCGTCACGCATCCCCTACACTCGAGGATTATTACCTGACGGTATTTGGGGAATCTTCGGGTAATTCATAATGCAGAATGAACGGACGGCGGTGCGGCGGGATTCCGGTTAATCCTTTCGCAGGAGAGGACAGCATTCCCAGTGTCATTGACATAAGGGAATGGTCATCCGTAAACAAACCTGACGCCACCCTTTGTCATTCAGAGGGCGGGCTATCCTGTAAACAAAAGCCCAATGTCTTGCCCGAAGAATCTGTGCATGTTCTGCTCGGATCGGAATATGTCCGTGGTTGTCTTGAGTATTCGGCTGAAGGTTACTCACTTTGTTATAACAAACAACTTGCATTAATAATATTCGTACAAACTGTTCAAAGAATCGTTAGTGAGTACCCTTTACTTGAATAGGTAAGAATACCACAGACATATGACGAACCAAGCAGTACATGCACGGATTCTTCGGGCTCTGTGTATGGCTTGGGTTGCAGGTGATTTTCGCCCTCTGAATGACAAAGGGTGGAGTCAGGCTGGCGGACATCAGGCTTTCCTTGTTAATGGTATTGACGGTATTCTCCCGTCGGGAAATTCCGACGATGCATTACCACTGTTCAACCATACAATCAAAAAACTCCGGTGCGCCGTGGATTTTCACAGCATGCCGGAGTTTTCGTATTCATTCATGTTTACATGTCATCGTGCTCGGTGCGGTGGAGAATGTCCTCCTGCACTTTGCGGTCGAGCTGGGTGAAGTAGGCGGAGAAGCCGGAGACGCGGACGACCAGCGAACGGTAGTTTTCCGGGTGCTCCATGGCGTCGCGGAGGGTTTCGCGGGAGACGCAGTTGATCTGCACCTCCTGTCCGCCCTTGGCAAAGTAGACCTTGATCGCGGCGGTCAGTGCCTCACGCTTCACGGGATCGCGGAGCATGTCGGGCGTGTATTTCTGATTGAGCACCGTGCCGCAGGAAACGAGACGGTAGTCGGGCTTGGACATCGAAAGGAAGGTCGCGGTCGGGCCGTTCTGATCCATGCCGTAGGTGGGAGACGCGGCGTCGGAGAGGGGCTGTTTTGCGTGCCGTCCGTCCGGAGTTGCGCCGGTGATGAGTCCCGCCCACACGCTCTGGACGTTGGACGCGATGGCGGTGTAGAACGGGCCGTTGTCGCGGGTGCGGTATTTCGCGAACACTTTGTCGAGATACGCCACGTACCAGACTGCATATTTATCCACAAAATCGTCGTCGTTGCCGTACTTCGGAGCCGCAAGAAGCCGCTGACGGAGCACCTCGTATCCTTCGAAATCCGCAGCCATTGCGTCGCGCAGTTCACTCAGGGTGCAGTGCTTTTCTTCGAATACAACCCGTTCGATGGCGGCGAGGGAGTCAGCGGTCGTGGCGATTCCCATGCATCCCGCACCGTGCGCAGACGGGTATTTTGCACCGCCGCAGTTGATGTCGATGCCGTGGGAAATGCAGTCGTCGCAGAAGAGGGACAGGAACGGCTCGGCGTAATTGCGGTAGTTGATTCTGCCGTTGTCGTTGTTGAAGACGGAGACGTATTCCGCCGCCGCGAAGTCGATCTGCCGCTCAAATGCCGCCATAAACTCGTCCATGGAGCGGATTTCGTCGGGATTTCCGCAGTTTACGCCGTAATAATGCGGATCGAGCGGAGTTTTGCCGCCGTAGAAGACCGCTTCGAGGTACTGTGGAACGTTGAATCTGCCGTCCGACCATGCGGGCTGTTTGCCGGGGATGAAGTTCTCGATGCACCCGACGAAGCAGTAGTCCCGTGCGTCCTCGAGGGAATAGCCGTGCCGGAGCAGAGCGGGAATGTTGACGCCGTCGTTCATGAGCGCGGGATAGCCGAGACCCGTTCCGATGACCCTGAGGCATTCGTCGAGGAACTCGTCGGGCATGCCTTCGTGGAGTCTTGCGGAGAGATTCGGGCCGGGAATGAAGCAGTCGCGCACCGCATGCAGAACGCAGTAAGAGAGCGGGTTGATCCATTCGGAACCGTCAGGGCATACAACGCAGATGCATATATTTACAAAATCGTCTCCGCCCCAGAACCGGCTTTCCCAGATTTTGATGAACGT
>JAFTPW010000030.1:0-3983 GCA_017463075.1 Clostridia bacterium | reverse complement strand
GGTCGTCTCGTACGCATGCCGGATCAGCTCGCGCGAGAAGCCGTATGTGCCCGTCCATTTTTCCAGCATCGCCGTCTCCTTTTTCACAAGAGCACGCTTGCCGATGCCGAACAGACTCCGCACGAACACCTCAAGAGAAGCCAGCTCCCTGACGCGTGCAATCTCTTCCTCCAGCGCCGCGTAGGTCGTGATCCCGCGGTCGTAGAAGGCAAGCTCCATTTTCTCCACGTAGCGCACGGTTTTCTTGTCCATCTCCGCAGCGTGGGTAAAGAGGAGCAGGATGTATTCCGTGTCCAGCCGCAGATGATCCGCCAGTCCCGCAACGATCTCCGTCTCCGCGGTGTTGAAAATCTTGCCGAAAATCTGCTGGCACGAGTCGAGAAGACCGCGGAATGCAGTCGTGCGGACAGCGGCATCGGCAAGCTCCTCGGCGGTGTAGTGCGGCAGGGTCGTATGTACGGACACACGGGACGCCGGTTTCGTCGGTTTCGCCGGTTTTTCGGCAGTTTTCGCCGGAGCGGCAGCGTCCGAGGAGAGCGCCCCGCAGGCAACCCATGTCTCAAGCGCACGGCGGAACGCGTTCTCCGTCATGTCCAGCCGCCCGGCAAGCTCGGAAAGCTCGAACTCCGGTTCGGAATAGACCGCCAGAAGTACCCGGAGCTCGTCGCCTGTGGCTGTGGATAACTTTTCGGAAACCGCCTCGGCGGGCAGGGAAAGAATGCGGTTTTTGTATATTGGTGTGATTTTCATACTGTATGCTTGTTTTCCTGAAAATTCATGAAATCTTTGTTCAAATCGGTTGTCAATATGTCGGTATGCGGGAACTTTCTGCCGGATTCTGTCGGAACTTTTGTCGGAATTATACGAAACCCGCATGAAATCCGCGCTCGATGCATATTGCTGCGGATTGAATCATATCCGGCGGGATGCATAAGCGGATAAAGATTCGTTCACAAATGCATGGAGGTTTTACAACAGAGGTTTTCAACAACCTGTGGAAAAGTTGGTTGGATAAATGCACAACGAACGGGTTTTCCGCTGAACCGCAGCCGTATTTCTTCTTTCTTATTTATTCTTTCTTCTTTCTTCTTTTTGCCGCAGGCGCTCCAGATATTCCTCGCAGGCTTCATCCGACGCATACGCGTTGAGCGAAGAATCCGCGTGCAGACCGAGCAGATGCATGTGATATCCCGCCGCACCGACCATCGCCGCGTTGTCTCCGCAGAGGCTGAGCGAGGGCACGATGAACCCGACGCCGTGACGGTCGCAGACGGACTTCACCGCCTTGCGCAGGTGGGAATTCGCCGCAACACCGCCCGCCATCACGAGGGTCTTCGTTCCCGTGCGCACGAGAGCGTCGGAGAGCTTCTTCGAGATGCCGTCGCACACGGTCTTCGTGAACGCACCCGCAATCTCCGCGCGGACTTCATCCGGCAGGTCGTCGGTTTTCCGCTTCTGCTTTTCGTTGTGGATGTGGTTGATGACCGCCGTTTTCAGTCCGCTGAACGAGAATTCCAGCGTATCATCCGCCACAGCCGGGGACGGGAACGACAGCGCACCCTTCTTTTTGTAGTCGTAGAGCTCAAATCCGCGCGAAGCCAGCCTGTCCATCGCCGCACCGCCGGGATAGGGAAGTCCCATCACGCGTCCGACCTTGTCAAAGGCTTCCCCGCAGGCGTCATCGCGCGAGCATCCGATTTCTTCAAATGTGATGTAATCCTTTACGTCATACAGGGATGTGTGTCCGCCCGATACGACGAGCGCGAGATACGGGGGCTTGAGCGCGGGATTTTCGATATACGCCGCCGCCACGTGCGCTTCGATGTGATTCACGGGAACGAGCGGCACGCCGAGCACGGACGCAAAGGATTTGGCAAAGCTCACGCCGACGAGGAGCGATCCGATCAGCCCGGGCGCGAAGGTCACCGCCACCGCTTCGATGTCGGAGAGCGCAATCCCCGCCGTGTCAATCGCTTCGCGGACAACGTTCGAGATCGATTCGCAGTGCGCGCGGCTCGCAATTTCGGGAACCACACCGCCGTAGAGGGCGTGAATGGCGATCTGCGAGGAAACAATGTTGGAAAGCACCCGGATCCCGTCGGCAGAACAGTCCAGAACCGCCGCGGACGTCTCGTCACAGGAGCTTTCAATAGCAAAAATGTACATGGTGTACTCCGTTAATGCATAATGTTTATGCCGATATTTTGTTGGTTGACAGAAAAATGTGATGACGAAATACAATAACACTTACGTCAGCAAGCACAGCGTAAATCTCTGTCATTCTGAGGGTGAAAATCACCGGTAATCAAAGCCGTACGCCGTGCACAGATTCATCGGGCAGGATGTCGGGTATGTGTCTGGAGGATAGCCCGCCCTCTGAATGACAGGGATTGTTCGTCTGACCGGATGACATATTGACCAGCGTCAGCCGGAAAAAACAACGTGTCATTCATTACGCATTGTGCATTTCATTAAAATCGCATCTTCAACGGGCTTCTGATAATATCCCTTCCGCTTGCCGAGGACTTCGAAGCCGTACTTTTCGTAAAGATGCCGTGCCGGGGCGTTGGATTCGCGGACTTCGAGGAAAATTTCCTCCGCTCCGAGGGATGCCGCCCTCTCCAGTACCGCGTCCATGAGGGATGAGCCGATTCCCTGAGAGCGGTAAGCGTCGTCAACTGCAATGTTCATCAGCTCCGCATCCGGGGCAATGCACATCAGGCACGCGAATCCGGCGAGGGTATCCCCGTCAAGTGCCGCGAAAACGCTGACCTTGTCCGATTGGAACGCGCTCTCAAAGGTCTTCTTCGACCACGGAACGGTGAACGCACGCAGCTCCAGCGCGGCAATGCCGTCAATCATGTCAGGCGTCGCGTCAATGATCTTCAATCCATACCGTTGTAGGGACAGGCGTCCCCGACTGTCCTCCGAACAATCTGCACCAAATAACATCTCCAATGCCGCCTCAATGTCCGAAAGACACGCGCGGTACAGGATGAGATCCCCGCCGAAGGGGTCGGAAATGGGCAGGGGCATGGGCACGATTTTCTCCGCGAACTGCGGGAGCGCGTCCCGGATGATCTTCGCGTGCGCCGGCGTGACCGTGACAACGAGATCCGCATCCGCGATATCTTCTGCCGTCAGCGGGAGGGAAGCACGGTTCTCGTCCGCGTCAAATCCGCGTTCTCTCAGGGCCGTCACCGCGTTATGTGAGATGAGCGAGCCGTCGGCAGCCAGTCCCCGGGAATCCGCCGAAATGCCGTATTTTGCCGAAGCCACGGACGCACACATCGGCGAGCGGCAGGTGTTGCCCGTGCAGACAAAGAGAACCTTATCCCACATAATCAAGGAAAATGTCGCCGACTTCGACGCAGTGCTTCGTGTTGCGGTCGTAGAGGAACTTGCCCTCCGGGAATTCGCCGTAGAAGAGGTTGTAGTACAGATGCGGGTACTTGTCGGCGGAGTAGAACTTGATGTCAAGCGTCAGCTCCGAGCCGAGCAGGGGCCATTCCGCCTCCTTGCCGTTCACAAACAGGTCGATCACTTCGGAAATCACGGCTTCATCCTCAATCACGGCAACTGCGGCGGAAACCTCCGTGTTCGTGCAGAGATAGATCGCGGTTGTGCCGAGCTCTTCCAGCGTGGGAAGCGTGATGTCCTCACTGTAAAAGACGGACGTGGCACTTCCGGCAAGCTCCTGCGACAGCCATTCTTTCGGGTCCGCACCCGTGATCTGGTACAGCGTCATGTCGGAATCCTTGTAGTATCCGTACGCGTCACCGATCGCGCGGGGCTGATAATTGGTCGGAGCGACGTTGTAGACCACGCCGAGCCGCTGGTTGTAGAACTGACCGTTCTCGTATTTCAGATTCACCAGCGAACCCGCACAGGACGCCAGCATGGAAGACGCCAGCAGCAGAGCCGCAAGTTTTGTGGATTTTTTCATAAGTTACAGTTACCTCGAATATAGTAATTCAGAATTC
>JAFTPW010000292.1:0-4390 GCA_017463075.1 Clostridia bacterium | reverse complement strand
CTTCTATGATTACCGTTGTTATGCTGCTTCCTGCAAATGCGGAGCCGTAATAGTCATCGCCATATGATGAGAGCGTTTTAGGTATTGTGATACTTGTGATACCGGAACAGCCGTTGAATGCATGATGAGCAAGCGATGTCACACTATCAGGAATTTCAAATCCTATCAATCCTGTACAGTTCTCAAATGCATATGATCCTATCGTTGTCAGACTTTCCGGGAATGTTATGCTGGTTATCCCAGTACAATCCTGAAATGCATTACTGCCAATTGATGTTACCGTATAGCCATCAATCGTTTCAGGGATCACAAGCACTGAATCATCACCTGTGTAATCCGTGATTGTCGCGGTACCATCACTGCCAATAGAGTACGAAAAACTTCCAGATACTGTAGAAGCTGTTAATACCACATCTGATGTGTTATCTATCAGAGTCTGCTCTGTGACTGGATCAGTAATTTCTTCCTGTTCGTACATATTTTTCAGTGCGAACTCGGACACATTCTCTGATTCAGAATTCGTCGTTTTCGCCACTACAGGTACACTTTGCACTGCAAATAACAATGCCAGTAAAATTGACATTAATCTCTTCTTTTTCATATAGCTCTCCTTGTTTTGGTATTTTATGAAAACCTTAGGGTTTACTTATATTATACACCATAACACACCAGGGTTCGTAATGCATGTTTTACACATAAATAATCGCTTAATAAATTTCTCGAGCTCAGTTATAACTAATTGTTAAGTTATTGGTGTAACTCAGCATCTAATCATCACCCTATATGTAAATATTTTATGAACACAAATTTCCTGCCTATACATCCTTGTAAATATATTCGAATAGACTGCCCGACAAAATCTCCGTTCAATTGTCGAACCATGTCAGTGCCCTGTCACTGATGGGTTTCCTGCTGTGCGGATATATAAAAAACAGCCGTTTCACGATCCGCAAAACGACTGGTCTGAGTCATATTCAATTTACATGGCAGAACCTTCGGTATCCTCTTCCTCCTGATCCATGCTGTTCAGAAAATCATTGATCTGCGTTTTCAATCCGTCATAAACGTTCTTTGCTTTGGAATACTTTTTTCCGAGAAGGCGATAAACGGATCATTCCGCATGGAGGACTCCCACATGGTCAGTGTATCGGAAATGTCGTCGAGCATCTCCGGCAAAACCACGCCGAGGTCTTCATCGCCCTTCCTGCGCAGAGTCTTTTGAGGATATAGATACTCTTATCCATATTTATTATATCGTGCCTGACTCAAAAAATCAACACATCTTCTATTTTTACAGAAGGTTTTCAGTCCCACAGCTCAGGGAAAAGGATGTGACATAAGCAAAACTGCCGCCCATCCTGAAGATGAACGGCAGCTGTATGATTCCGGATCAGTCAAAGACCTTGTAGTCCTTCACGAAGGAAATATTGTCGATATATACGCAGTTGTTCTTCATATTCGCCGCGGACAGGCACCAGTAGAGGTACACATGCGTGATGTAGGAATCCTCGGCAAGTGCGTCAAGGCTGCCTCTTTCCAGCATGTTTTCGACCGGGAACGCGAACCAGCCCTTGAATCCCTTCACGGAGGAATCCTGCTGCTGACCAAAGCATCCGTCATTGCCGTGGCTCATGCGCTTCCATTCGGTACTGCCGTCGGCAAGATACCAGAACGGAGAAGGCGTATCCTTTTCGTCCGTGTTGTACGGCAGAACGGTCTTTCCGTTTACGACCACACCGAACGCCGCCTTGCGGAAGTCAACAGCAACGTTGTCGCCGGTGAAGTCCATCCACACGCGGATATACTTGGCGTCACCCAGCAGACCGGGTGTTTCCAGAGGAATCCGAACTTCGGCATTGTTGGCGGTATTGGATGAGCCGTAGTTCTGACGGGTAATGGCGAGAGCGGATGTGCCGTCAAGACCGCGGTCTTCTGCCGTCTTCACGACGATCTTATCGACCTCAGCCGCATCGGATGTATCGTTCGACCAGCCGCACCAGTCCATTTCGGGTGCATAAGAATCGAAATCGAGAACCACGCCTTCGGGAATGGGATCTGCGTCAACAGGAGTCAGGCTGACACCCATCTTTTCTTCGTCCACGTAGCTCATGTAGGTCTGCACGTCGGAGGGATCGCTTTCCTTGATGAGGAAGACGCGACCGCCGAACATGTCAGCATCGCAGTAGCCGGTTTCGCTGATCGTGGAGCAGTAGGACAGCTTGATGCCGCCGTAGTTGACCATGTAGTCGTTGCGGTGGTCATGTCCGTTGACAACTGCCTTGATGTCCCCGCGTTCCACCATTGCGGCAAACAGACCGGAGTTGATTTCGGATGCGCAGACAACCTCACGCTTTTCGCCGGTCCATTCCAGACCCGCACGGTTGACCCACGCGTTGTAGGATTCCTGAAGCGGAATGTGGAATACCATCACACCGGGAACGACGGCGCCGTTGTATTCCTCCATAGCCGCGGAAGTGTTCATATACCACTGCACCTGACTGGGCTGGATGTAGGCATAACTGCTGTTCGCGTAACCCTGATAGGTACCGCCGACGGGCAGATACGCCGCTTTTTCCGCGGAAGTCAGGTATTCGCCGGAGTCCAGTGCCCATACGTTGAAGAGCACCTGATCGCTGTCGTGGCTGTAAACCGGGAGAACGTAGTTGCCCTGACCGTACAGCTCTTCGGGACCCGCCTGAGAGACGCAGTATTCAAAGGATTCGTAGAAAGGTTCCAGTGCGGCAACCCAAAAACAAAAAATCGCGGACAGCATCCCGCACTTATTGCAAATAACGGAAAAATATGTTAGAATACTTAGTATAATGACATATTAAGGAAGGAATTCGCTATGTTATGGCTCCAGATGCTGTCCGTTCTGAGTGAAGAGGACAGTGATTTTGTTGCTCAGATCTACGAGCAGTACGCCGACGAGATGTATTCAACGGCGCTGAAAATCATGAAAAACGACCACGACGCGCAAAGTGCGGTCAGCGATATCATGTACACGATCATTCTGAATCTCGACAAATACCAGGGACAGGACACGGAGTCCATTCGCAATCAGATCCTGATCTACATCCGGTGCAAGATCCGGAATCTCACCATCAATGCGTACAACAAGCGGAAGCGGATCTGGTCGCACGAGACGGGAATGTACTACTACGACGACAACGACGAAGAGGTTGATCTCGACTTCGCGGACGAATCGCTGGGACCGGATGACCTCCTGATCGATCTGGAAAACGTCGAGCGGATCAGGCAGCTCCTGCTTCGTCTGCCGGAACACATGCAGGACGCGGTCAATCTGGTGTGCCTGTGCAGATACAACAGCATCGAAGCGGGACGCGTTCTGAATCTCAAGCCGGGCACAGTTCGCGCGAGGGTATTTCAGGCACGGAAGAAACTGAAGGAAATGATGAAGGAAGAAGACATGCTCGGCGATATTCCCTGAATAACGATCGGAATCTATAAAACCTGCTGAAGCTGAATGCGCTGCGGCAGGTTTTTGTGCTGTTTATGGGGGTATCGCTGCAAATTTCCGAGCCGCCAGAGCTGCGCCGCCGGTCATCTGTACTCCTTGCGGTACCGGAGAGGCGTGACCCCGTTTTTCTTATGGAACAGCCGGATGAAATAATTGTAGTCCGTAAACCCGCATTTCCGTGAAATGTCGGAAATCGGCAGATCGGTTTCCTTCAGCATCAGGCGTGCTTCCTGCATCCGTTTTTTCAGGATAAAATTCTTCACGGTATCGTTGAAATTCTCCCGGAAAACAGAGTACAGCATCTGCTTGGAGATGAAAAACTCTCTGCACAAGTCGTCAATGGAAAGATCCGCCGTCAGATTGGCCTCAATATACGCTTCGATCTGTGCCGGGAGCATGTTTTTACTCAGATAAATCAGGTTTTCGTTCCATATGTACTGGATGCAGATTTTCAGCACATCGATTGCCGCATAAAGTTCCCGTTCCGTCCAGACAGGAACTTTTTTATATGCGCTCAGCATTTCCTCTTTGTCCAGTCCGTATTTCTCCGCCGCTTCCCTGATGTGCTTCACGGACGAATACTCCTTCTTTTCATCCCGGAATTTCCCGAGCATCAGGTATGCAATGACCACATTTTCGTACAGAATCGGCGTGATGGACTCACAGATTCCGGCATGGCAGGAGTAAACCAGGGAATCCTTTGTCTGATTTACAATCCGGAAATGCTCCTGATCCGACCGGTTGCAGGCTTCGACACCTCCCGTCATCCGGCGGATGCGATCACAGTACTCGTTGGAGCCGCCGTAGCCGTAGATGCAGTTGAATTCGCTGTCGAAAATGGTAATCGGAATATGGACACAGTAATAGAAATCGTGCATCAGCTTTTTGATTCGTTCTTTGTTGAATTTG
>JAFTPW010000291.1:0-5996 GCA_017463075.1 Clostridia bacterium | reverse complement strand
GTGATCATGCTGGCGTTCTGCATTGCCATATCGGTTGTGTCGGGACTTGCGGTGTTCCGGCTGACAAAATCTGCCGCCGTAGTCGAGCGGATCAAGGTGGAATAATCGAATCCGGTAAATGTCTCCCTCCTACGGTGTTTTCGGCATCGCGGGAGGGATTTTCTCGCTGTCTCCTTCAAATAAATACAAACCGCTTGATTTCCGCCGCTGAATGTGTCATAATATCCATATAGAATTTTTTGGTATTTCGGAGTAAATGATATGACGAAAATTTTCAAGCGTGTCATCGGAATCCTGCTCGCCGGAAGCATTTCCGCGTCGGTATTCCCGTATCAGGTTCTGGCGGATACGGCGTCTTCGGTTCAGCGGGAATCCGTTCTGTCCGCCGAATCCGCAGATGTGCCGCAGTCTGTTGAAAGCAGCTCGCCGCTGTATTATACATACACAGTCACGGACGGCACCTTCTGCGAAATCACCGGATACAGTGGTGCGGAGGCACATCTTACGATCCCTTCGGAGATTGATGGCTATACGGTCAGAAGCATCGGAGAGGGAGCATTTCTGAAAAACCTGCTTCTGGAAACTCTCACCCTGCCGTCCACGGTCACGTCCATCGGCGCACAGGCTTTCGCAGGATGCACCGCACTGACCACACTCCGTCTGAACAGCGGTCTGCAGGAAATCCGGTATCTGGCGTTTGGCACCTGTACTGCTCTTGCGTCCGTTGACATTCCCGACAGCGTGACCTCGATTTCCGCGCGGGCGTTCTATAACTGCACATCCCTCAGTGAGATCGGATACCCCGCATCGTGGACGGTTACGCCGGATATTTACAATGCCACAAACCTTGGGGACAGCGACACCTTATACAAAAGCCCCTTTGACGGATGCATCGGGCTGAAAGAAATCACAGTGGACGACGGCGTGACAGCCATTCCGAAGCATGCGTTCCGGGGTATGACTGATCTCGAAACGGTAAATCTGCCCTCTTCCCTGACCTCGGTCGGTGCGTATGCCTTTGACGGATGCTCGGGACTGGATGTGATTTCCCTGCCCACCAATGTGACGGAGATTCAGGCGGGCGCTTTCCGGAAATGCACGGGACTGACTTACATGGATCTTCCCGGCAGTCTCGAGACCATCGGCAGCAGTGCGTTCTGGGGATGCACGTCCCTGATGCTGGTTGATGCTCCTCTGTCGCTTGCTGTGATCGGCGAGTCCGTGTTCTACAACTGCACCAGCCTCGCTTACATCAACCTTCCGCCCACGCTTACCACGATCGGCAGATATGCGTTCATCAACTGCACCAATCTCGAGTATCTCATCGTACCCGACAGCGTCTCAAGCATTGCAGACGATGCGTTCAATGGTGCGTCCAATGTTATTTTCAACTGCAATATGACCTCCTACGCGGCGGTTTATGCCATCGATCACGGAATCCCGGTCATTGATCTGGAAAAGAACTACGACGCCGATGCGCTCGCACTGGATCGGACAAAAAGTGACTACAAAATCAATTTCGACGGTGTCTCCGCCTCCGGTTCTTTCGCGATGGCTGTGAATTACTCCTTCAAGTCGCCGGAAGAGATTTCGGATGCAAAAATCATTCTGAACATTCCCGACTCCACTCTGCTGGAGGAGAGCACGCTCCTAGTGAACAATGTCCTCTGCACGGATTATATGTACGCAGATAATGTACTCACCATCCCGTGCGGCAATGACAGCGGAACGATCCGGTTCTCGCTCAGACCGCAGAGCTACGCAAAAATCACTGCGTATGCCGTTGCCGCGTTCAGCAGGGATTCCGCCGTACAGACCGAGGTTATCGGAAGTGTGTATGCCGAGCTGCCCATGCTGAGCATTTCCTGCAAAACCGAAACCGCCTCGGCGGATCTGACAGTGACCGGCGTTACCGTTCCGTCCTATACGGTGGAACTGTACGTGGACGGCGTGAAGCAGACAACCGCAACCGCGGACAAATCCGGCGTATATTCAGCGAAACTCTCCCTCGGCGAGCTGAAAAGCGGAAAGACCTACCGTTTGAGTGCCGGAATCACCTACAACGGTCAGAGCATCACCGCCGAAACCGCGACAGTATATCTGAAAGGCATTCCTACGCTCACGCAGTTTATCATGGAGCATAACGGGCAGAAATTCAAAATAGACGGGGATTCCACATACAAACCGGTCGTATTCTTCCGTCCGGAGAGAACCTTCCGCTTCACCGTGAAGTTCGATTCTCCCCAGTCCATCACAGACGTCTGGATTGTCAGCAGCCGGAACAACGTGAAAAAGTACCTCGACGCCGAATGGAACGAAAGCGCGCAGGCATTTGTCGCCGAAGGATATTTTGATCCCGAAAACACGTCATACGTTCCCGGCACAATTTCCGTGGAATATCTGCGCGGAAAGAATAAGATCTCCTTCTCACAGGAATACGACTTCACCGCCGAGGAAAATGTCAACGAAATTCCCTCGGACTGGATGAATGCCGATATTACCGTGAACGAAAACACGGCGGATCTCACGGATATCACCGTCACGCTTCCGGATGACGGTGGTCAGATCCGCGTGACAACCAGACAGACTTCCGTTCCTGCCGGTATCACTGCCGCAAACGCAGAGGCAAACGGCTATACCAAAGTGACCGACGACTACGGAAATGACGCTTATTCCAAATATTATGTGAGAAAAAGCGGAAGCACCGAGGCGGTTGTTCATGAGTTTCTCGTTTACGGCAAGGATGAAGCTTTACTGTACTGCGGTGAATCCCTGATAACCGCGGGTTTCGGCAGTAATGCAGGCTCCCTGTTCAGCGGCACATTCGCTGCGGCTTCCATTCTGGATGCCTACAAGCAGGGCAGCACATTCGGAGACGATTATTACTCCATGAAGCATGCGATCAACACGCTGGATGTATCGGATTCCCGGAAAGAACAGCTGCAGAATCTGCTCAACGATGCCATCCTGTACAACACCGCAACAACCATCCTGCGCTGGGTCGGAACTGCCGCTGCTGTTGCTGTCGGTGCCTCCCTGAGTCCGATTCCCGCTCTTGCAATCGGAATCTGCACGAAAGCGGCTGACATGTTCTTTGATGCAACCCAGCGTCAGCTTTCCCATCAGCTCCATGATCTGATGAAGGAGCTCGGCATCACCTGCTTCGGCTTCCGCTGGGCAATCGATCCGGGCGGATATGTGTATGATATCACAACCGGTAAACGTCTGCCCGGTGTGACGACCACTGTGTACTGGATTCCGTTTGACGACAGTGACGGATACTGGGATGCACAGCCGGATGATGGCGAATACGGCGTTCTCTGGAATGCATCGGAATATTCGCAGCTCAATCCCCTGACAACGGACGCGGACGGCAATTACGCATGGGATGTTCCCGAAGGCTGGTGGCGTGTATGCTACGAGAAAAACGGCTACGAAACCGCATGGAGCGGCTGGCTGGCAGTTCCTCCGCCGCAGACTGAGGTCAACATCGGTATGACGCCCATTGACGAAAAGATCCGCGGCACCGTGACCACCTACACGGACTCCGAGGAAATCATCCTTGCCCTGTACTCCGCTGGCATGGACGACGCGGCGATCACTGCGGATATCATGACGGATGAACGGTCGTCCGCTCTTGCCGTATCGGTATTCACCGCGGAAAACATGGACGAAAACGGACGCTATACCGTCGATTTCAGTTTCCATTACGCCAACGAAGGCAGTTTCCGCCTTGCAGTCTGGACGTCCGGTGCACATTCGCCCATCATCCTCCCGGCAGAGCTTACGGAAGAAGTTCTGACTGTGGATCCGGTCAGCCTGTATCTCCTTGGAGACCTGAACGGCGACGGCACAGCGGATGAAGCCGATCACGCAATTCTTGTACAGTACTTCGCCGGATGGGAGACTGATACCGACTGCATCACCGCAGTACTCGCGGATATCAACCGTGACAACGTAATCACACGTGCGGATGCGATGGTGTTTGCCCGCCGTCTTGCCGGATGGAGCGAATAATCATATTCTTCGTTGAAAATCCCCTATTGACAAACCACTGTATTTACGATATACTATTGTTATTACACAAATTAACGCACACGAAAGGCAATATTCATGAAAAGATCAAGCGGCGTATTAATGCACGTTTCCACGCTCTGGGGTGAACATTCCGAGGGCAGTTTCGGGCAGGCGGCAAGGGACTGGATCGACTTCCTCTGCGACTGCGGTTTTACCTACTGGCAGACCCTTCCCTTCTGTCTCCCCGACAAGTACAATTCGCCCTACTGTTCCTTCAGCACCTTCTCCGTCAATCCCTACTTCATCGACCTGCCGACTTTGCAGAAAGAAGGACTTCTCACCGAAGCGGAAGTTGACGCGGCAAAACAGAAGACTCCGTACAGCTGTGAATTCAAGCGTCTCTCTGAGGAACGTCTCGCGCTTCTGAACAAGGCGGCAAAGCGCTGCACCGACACGGAGGGCATCGAAGAATTCCTCGCAAAGCATCCCCGTACCAACGATTTCTGCAAATTCATGGCGATCCGCGCATCCAATGACGATCTGCCGTGGACGGAATGGACGAACGACACCGTTGACGAGGAAGTTCTGCATCTCTGGCAGTTCATGCAGTACACCTTCTTCCGTCAGTGGAAGGAAATCAAGGACTACGCCAACGAAAAAGGCATCTCCATCATCGGCGATATTCCGATTTACGTTGCGCTCAATTCCTCCGACGTCTGGGCGGCTCCCGAGCAGTTCCAGCTGGACGAGGACAACAAGCCTGCCGGCATCGCGGGTGTACCGCCGGATTACTTCAGCGCGGACGGTCAGGTATGGGGCAATCCCCTGTACGACTGGGACAAGATGGAGGCGGACGGCTTCACATGGTGGAAGGATCGAATCAGCTTCATGTGCGAGCTCTTCGACGGTGTCCGCATCGACCATTTCCGCGGGCTCGAATCCTATTTCTGCATTCCCGCAGGCGAAAAGACCGCAAAGAACGGCAAGTGGGTCAAGGGTCCCGGCATGAGTCTCGTCCGCGCGCTCCGCGAAGTCTGCCCCGACAAGCTCCTGATCGCGGAAGACCTCGGCGACATCACGCCCGAAGTGGCACAGCTTGTGAAGGACAGCGGCTTCCCGGGCATGAGAATCTTCCAGTTCGCATTCCTCGGTGACCCCGGCTCTTCCCATCTGCCGCACAACTACGACAACCACTGCATCGCATATACCGGCACCCACGACAACAACACCCTTCTCGGATACATCTGGGATCTGGACGACGAAACCCGCAGACATGTTCTCTCCTACTGCGGCTACTTCGGCGAAGACTGGGACAAGGGCTACGACGAAATTCTCAGAACCATGTTCCAGAGCCATGCGGGACTGCTCATTCTGCCCGTTCAGGACCTTCTCCTGTACGGCAAGGACACCCGACTGAACGTTCCCGGCACGGACGAAGACAACTGGAGCTACCGCATCACCAAAGAACAGCTCGGCACCATCGACCGCAAGAAATTCCTGAACTGGAACAAAATGTACGGCCGCGTGTGAGCGTGATCCGCAATTGAAACGAAAGACCTGTGCACTTGGGATATGAAATATCCCAGTGTTCAGGTCTTTTTTGCATCCGCCGGTGAGGAATTCCGGAATTGTTGTCTTTGTTTAACAGTAATCTCTTATTTACTGTTGACATATCAACTTTCATGTGTTATAATCTTGGGAGTTTACTCTGAAAGGAATTATACTCATGATAAAACGAATTGTGATCGGCGTATTTGCCGTCATCCTGTGCCTGTTTTTCACGGTATCCGTCATGGACTCAAGCGAAACCCGGCACGAAACCGCATTCGATCAGGAAGCCATCCTGAATCATATCGAAAAACTGTCCGAAAACGGGCCCCGTTCCATCGCGGACAAAGCCTCCAACCGTGCGGCACTGGAATACCTCATTGCCGAAAGCGAAAAATACGGCGTAATCAGCGGCGATACCACGGAAGTTC
>JAFTPW010000290.1:0-3377 GCA_017463075.1 Clostridia bacterium | reverse complement strand
TTCCATCGGCGCTCCCGGCTCCGGCGTTTACTTCAATGCCATCGACGTTCTCGCGGCAGCAGGTCTGACCGAAGAGGACATCAACGCGCAGTACCAGAGCTTTGGTGACAGTACCGAAGCGCTCAAGGACGGCAAGATCGACGCGGCGTTCATCGTTGCAGGTGCTCCCACTCCGGCAATCACCGAGCTTGCAACCACAAACGAAGCATACCTTGTTCCGATCGACGGTGAAATCGCAGAAACCATCATGGCAAACTGCCCCTACTACACCACCGTTACCATTCCCGCGAATACTTATCCCAAGCAGGAAGCCGACATTCAGACCGTTACCGTCAAGGCTACTCTGATCGTATCCGCATCCGCTGACGAAGAAACCGTTTATGAAATCACCAAGGCGATTTTCGACAACGCTTCCGCAATCGCGGCAGAACATGTAAAGGGTGCTGAGCTCACTCTCGAAAATGCAACCTCCGGTATGACCGCTCCCTTCCACAAGGGTGCTGCAAAGTACTTCACCGAAAAGGGAATTACCGTAACTGCCGAATAATTCTGCAATGCAATTCACGGGACTGTGGTTTTCAGATCGCAGTCCCATTTTGCTTTATCCCGCTTGAAAGGAGCAAACAATGGCACTCAAACTGTTCAAGAAAAAAGAAAAAGCACCCGTGACGGAAGCGACCGACCTTGAGTCCGTCATGAAGAAATACGACCAGGAGTCGAACGTGCGCATCTGGGAAGGCAAGCCGAAAATCGCGGTTACCTGCGTGCTCGCGGCGTTCTCCCTGTTCTGCATTTACGTGACCCTGTTCACCACATGGCTGGAGGAAATCCGCCTGACATCCTTTGTTGCGCTCATCGTATTCATGGGATTCATCGTGTTCCCGGCGAAAAAGGGCATCCAGCGCGTGAACTACATGCCGTGGTATGATATCGTCGCCATGATCGTCGGTCCCGCGGCGTTCCTGTACTTCACCGCAAATGCACTCACCATCATCCAGCAGGGCGCAAAATTCCAGATGTACCAGATTCTCATCGGTGTCGTCGGTATTCTCGCGCTTGCGGAAGTGTGCCGCCGTGCCGTAGGTCTGCCGATTCTCATCGTAGCGGCATGCTTCATCGTCTACGCGCTCACAGTGGGACTTGCAAACCCCACCTTCAGCGGACGTCTGAATTACGTGATCCGCACGCTGTTCTACTCCAAGGAAGGGATTCTCTCAACACCCGTCAACACCTGTTCGAAATACATCGTCGTGTTCATCATTTTCGGGGCATTCCTCGAGAGAACCGGCATCGCGGACTTCTTCATTCAGGCGGCTAACGCAGTCGTCGGCGGATTCTCCGGCGGTCCCGCAAAGGTTGCCGTTGTCGCAAGTGCACTTGAGGGCATGGTATCCGGTTCCTCCGTTGCAAACACCGTGGGAAGCGGCTCCATCACCATCCCGCTGATGAAGAAAACCGGCTACAAGCCTGAATTTGCAGGTGCGGCTGAGGCTGCTGCGTCCACGGGCGGTCAGATCATGCCTCCCATCATGGGTGCTGCCGCGTTCCTCATGTCGGACAACATCGGCATTCCGTATTCCGAGATCATCAAGAGCGCGATTCTTCCAGCACTGCTGTACTTCGCGGGTATCTTCATCGCCGTGCATCTCGAAGCGAAGAAGCTGGGTCTGCGCGGTATCGACAAGAGCGAGCTCCCGAAGTGGCGACTCCTCGTCCGTCAGGTGTATCTGCTCATCCCGCTGGCGGTTCTCATCGTGCTCGTAACCACCAACTCCAAGACCATCCAGACCGCGGCTGCCATCGCAATTCTCGCGGCAATCGGCGTCAGCCTGCTCAGCTTCGTTCTCAGAACAATCAAGAGCGGCAAGTGGAATCGGGATACTCTCCGCGATTTCGGCAGAACCATGCTCAGCTTCTTTGAAGCACTGGCTGCCGGCGGTCAGGGTACCATCGCAGTTGCGGCGGCATGCGGTATTGCAGGTGTCATCGGCGGCACCATCACCATGACGGGTCTTGCAAACCTCATGATTAACGGTATCGTCACCATCGCGAACGGCAGGGTTATCATCGCGCTGTTCTTCACCATGATCTGCTGCATCATTCTCGGCATGGGCGTTCCCACGACTGCAAACTACTGCATCATGGCGGCAACCTGTGCTCCGATCCTCGTCCGTATGGGCGTTCCGCTGATTGCGGCTCATTTCTTCGTATTCTACTTCGGTATCGTTGCCGACCTGACACCTCCTGTGGCACTGGCGGCTTACGCAGGCGCGGCGATTGCTCAGGCGAACCCCATGAAGACGGCACTGCAAGCAACCAAGCTGGCAATTGCGGCGTTCATTGTGCCGTATGTCTTCGCGCTCAACCCGATCATGCTGTTTGAAGGGGAAACCACTATATTCCAGATTCTCCTGATTACGCTGACTTCGCTGCTCGGTATTTTCGGCGTCTCGGCTGGTCTGGAAGGCTGGATTCTGACGAAGATGAATCCCGTTCAGCGTCTGATCTCTGCGTCGGCGGGCATTCTGCTCATCGATCCCAGTCCTGTGACCGACGTCATCGGTGTTGTTGTCATCGCGCTCATCATCGTATGGCAGATTCTTCAGAAGAAGCGCAGTGATTCCGCACCGACTCTAAAAGCGGCTTAACTGAAAATTTATCAAAAGCGGTGGACCAATATCTGCCGCTTTTCAATTGAGGTGAAGATTATGCATAAAAATGGAAAATGGGCAAGGGAAATTCTGGATTTGCAGGAGCCGGACGGGAAGTGGGGCTGTTTTCACTCCCTCGCACAGTCCTACGGCGCACCGAAAACGACCGAGCAGGCTCTCCGGCGGCTCAAGCGGCTCGGATTTACCATCGAGGACGAATGCATCCGGCGGGCGGTTTCCTACATGGACGACTGCCTGACGCGGAAGAACAATATCCCCGACTGCCGCGAAAAATTCCACGACTGGGACGTGTTTACCGATCTGATTCTGGCGACAGGGATCCGGCAGTTCACGAAGGACAACGCAAACGCCAACGCTGTCGCGGAAAAATGGGCGGCAGTCATCACGGCGGGATTTGAAGGCGGCGGTGCGGATCCGGAGGCATGCGGAAGTCACGGAATCTACCGGCGGAGCGGAGTCTGCAATCAGGCGCGTTACGAGGAGGCTTACCGGGACATTCTCAAGCCAAACGGCGGCGTCCTTCTCGGATTTGCGAATTACTACCACGTTTCGCTCCTCGCGGGATGTCTCGGGGAAGAGGCGGAATCTGCGTTTCTCGAGAATATCATCACCGGCGAGCGCGGGATTTACTATATTTACGAAGGTCCGCTTACGATACTGCCGGCGGAATTTCAAAGCAAAGCAGCGAGCCGGTATCTGGCGGCA
>JAFTPW010000289.1:0-2798 GCA_017463075.1 Clostridia bacterium | reverse complement strand
TATGCGGGGGTATCCTCTTCTCTCGAGTACGTGAACGCGCCGAAACGCTCGAATTTGGTCTCCTTGATGAACTGGCACAGCTCGGTGAAGTCCTCGTCCGTCTCACCCGGGAAGCCGACGATGGCAGTGGAGCGGAGCACGATGCCGGGGATGGTACGGAGCTTTGCGATATTTTCGCGGATCATCTTGGAGTCGCCGTGGCGGTTCATGGCGGTGAGCATATTGTCGGAGATGTGCTGGATCGGGATGTCGATATACTTGACAACGCGGGGATTGTTCCTGATTTCCTCGACGAGCTCGTCGGTGATCTTGTCCGGGTAGCAGTAGAGGAGACGGATCCACGGGATATTGGTTGCGTCGCAGATGCCGCGGATGAGTTCGGGCAGCTCGTACTTGCCGTAGAGGTCGATGCCGTACGCGGAGGTATCCTGAGCGATGAGGTTGAGCTCCTTGATGCCCATTGCGTCGAGGGCGGTTGCCTCTTCGATGATGTCCTTCATGGTACGGGAGCGCATATTGCCGCGGATGAGGGGAATTGCGCAGTAGGTACAGCGGTTATTGCATCCTTCGGCGATCTTGAGGTATGCCATATGGTCGCCTGTGGTGATGATTCTCTCGCCGCCGAGCTGGCAGGATTCCTTATCGTCGAAACTCATCCAGCGTTTTCTCGCCTTGCCCTTTTTGCCGGCATTTGCGAGAGCGGCTTCGACGGCTTCGACGATTTTATGGAGGCTTCCCACGCCGAGAAGGGCGTCAACTTCGGGGAGTTCCTTCGTGATCTGCTCGCGGTAGCGTTCCGCCATGCATCCGGTGACGACGATGCCTTTGAGGGAATGGTGCTTCTTGAGCCAGCCGATGTCGATGATGTTGTCGATGGATTCCTTTTTCGCGCTCTCGATGAAGGCGCAGGTATTGATTATGACGACGTCCGCTTCGGTCTCCTCGGGGGTGATTTCGTAGCCTGCGTCCATGAGATGGTGGAGCATGACTTCGGTATCGCAGAGGTTCTTGGAGCATCCGAGGGAGATGAAGCCGACGGTGGTTTTCTTAGCCATGGGTTGGTACCTCGTGTTTTTGAATTACATTTCTATCATTATATCACGTTTCTGTGTATGATTCAAGGATTCTTCTTTAATTTTGTTCACGATCCGCGGCGCTCTGTATTTCCTGATACGAAAAACCGAGCCGCATGAGGGATGCGGTGGCTTTTTTCTTCTCCGGGAGGGTGAGTTCGCGGTAATTTCTGAACTTCCGTGCGAAGTGGTATGCGAGTGCGTCGGCGATGTCTTCATCCGGGACAGCTTCGGCGGCGGTTTCGGCGGTCTTTGCGTCGTAGCCGTGGGAGAGGAGGTAGTCGCGGACTCTTCGTCTTCCGTAGTGTTTCGAGCGGACAAGGGTTTCGGCGATTCTGCGGCAGGCGTCCTCTTCGTTGAGGTAACCGCGCTTTTTCAGAAGCTCGACGGCGTACTGTGCGGCTTCTTTGGAGCGGCCTTTCTGTGTGAGTTTCCGGAGGATTGCGGACGCGCTCTTGTCGCCGGTTGTGAGGATGGCGGCGGCTTCACGGACGGTTACGGTGCGTTCCTGTGCGGCGGTAAGTCGGTCGTAGAGGTCCTCATCGACTTCATCGAGGTGTGCGACAGGGGTGATTTTGCAGAGCCGTTTCCATTCGCCGGCTGAGAGGGTGAAGGTTTCGGTATGCCCGGCTTCATCGGACACGGTGACGTCAACGGTGCCGGTTTTTTCGCTCCCGTCGAGGATGGAGTGGACGAACATCACTGCACCTCCGCGGGTTCGTTGGATTCGAAGGTGGTATTTTCGTTATGGATACCGCCGGAGGAGACGCGGTTGAAGCAGACATACGCGGCGCGGTGACCGGGGATGACGTCGGGTTCGCAGGAGGTGATGATGATCTGTCTGGCGGTATCGTTTTCATTGCCGAGGGTATCGAGGATGTAGCTGCGGCGGCTGTCATCGAGCTCGGAGAAGACGTCGTCGAGGAGGATGACGGGGTATTCGCCGCCGATTCTGTTTGCGATTTCGGCTTCTCCGAGCTTCATGGAGAGGACGATGCTTCTCTGCTGTCCCTGCGACGCGTAGAGCTTGGCTTCGCGGTCATTGAGGGAGAGGGCGAGGTCGTCCTTATGGATGCCCCAGAGGGTGACGCCGGCTGCAACCTCGCGTTCGACGTTGTTCATGAGCTTTTCGCAGAGGATGGATTTGTCGGGGACGTCGGTTGAGGTGAGCGGGTCGGGGATGCCGTCGTAGAGTGCGTGGGAGGTATAGGTGAGGGTGGGTACTTCGCGGCCGCCGGTCATGCCCTGAAAATAGCGGGAGACGGCGTCGGCGAGGAGGTTTGTGTACGCGTTCCGGTAAGCCGCGATCCATGCGCCGCATTCGCTGAGGCTTTCGGCATAGACTGCCCATTCCTCAACGGTGACGCGTTCTCCGTCGCGTGCGCGCTTGATGAGGGCGTTGCGTTCGGTGAGGATTTTGGTGTACCGTCTGAGCCATGTGAGATAGGCCCCGGACAGCTGGGAGATGGCGATATCCAGAAAAGTACGGCGTTCCGCAGGGCCTCCGGTGACAATTGTGAGATTGGACGGACAGAACAAGACAGCACGAAAGCTGCCCATCATCTCAGCGGCTGAGGTAAGGGCAGCTCCGTTTCGGTACAGTTTCTTTTTTCCGGTCAGGGGAATGGATGCCATGAGGCGGGTATCCCCGGTGTATCCGTCCTTCCGGAAGTCAATGGCGGCATTGGCAAAGCTCTCGCCGAACCGGATCAGCTCCCGGTCTTT
>JAFTPW010000288.1:0-4114 GCA_017463075.1 Clostridia bacterium | reverse complement strand
ATCGACCCCGAGCTTGCACAGACGGCTGCACAGATCCGCGCGAAGCTCCCGCCGCTGAGAGTCGGAAAGCACGGTCAGCTCATGGAATGGCTGTACGACTACGACGAAGCGGAACCCGGACACCGGCACATCTCCCACGCATTCGCGCTCTATCCGGCGGCACAGATCACGCGGGATACGCCCGAGTTGTTCCGTGCGATTGAGGTGACTCTGGAGCGGCGGCTTGCATCGGGCGGCGGACACACGGGCTGGTCGAGGGCATGGCTGATCAATCTCTCCGCGCGGCTCGGCAAGGCGGACGACACGTACAGGCACATCCGCGCGCTGTTCACGAAATCCACGCTCCCGAATCTGTTCGACACGCATCCGCCGTTCCAGATTGACGGCAACTTCGGCGGCGCGGCAGGCATCACGGAAATGCTTCTCCAGTCCCACGACGGCGCGATCACGCTTCTCCCGGCATCTCCCGCATTCCTCACGGGTGAATTCGACGGACTCAAAGCCCGCGGCGGCATCACGGTATCCGCGAAGTTTGACGGCGGACGCGTCACGTGGCTGAAGCTCGCATCGGACAAACCCGCGGACGTACGTCTCAGACTCCCGGGCAGGGAAGAGATGACGGTTCACGTTGACGGGGAATGGACAATGCGGAACTGAGAATGCACAATAAATGACAAAGGCGGAAGTTCTCCTGAAAAAGGGAGGGCTTCTGCTTTTTTCTGCGGCTCGGAGCGGGTGCGTTTTGGCATGACAGGGGACAGAATCTCATCCGACACCCTGCTGTACACGCCGTTTTCTGCAAGCCGCAGTTGAGAATTATGCAGCATGAGGTTGACAAATTTTAACGAATGTTGTATAATACCCATTGCATGTTATATTTTTTAACTAAATTTAATAATACGAGGTTTGCCATGAACAAGAAGCTTTTCAGTGCATTGCTGGCGGCGGTCATGCTTGCGTCATCCTTTACGGCATGCAGTGAATCCACCGCCGGAACCAACACCGACGAAACGCAGTCCGCAGCCGGAAATGACGCTGTCATCACCGACGAAACCGAGCCCGAAGAAGAACTGACCGATCTTGAGAAGCGTCAGCTCATCCCGGACGATCTTCCCGAGGTCAAGTACGACGGACGCCAGTTTCTGGTACTCGCCACGGAGTCCACATACGGCGACTATGCAGGCGAAATCGTTGCGGAAGAAATCACCGGCGACTCCTGCAACGACGCGGTTTACAACAGAAACATCAAGATCGAGGACCGGTTCGACGTCAAGATCGCGGTTCTGACCGATTCCGCTCCGCAGAGTCAGGCAAAGACGCTTGCGCAGTCCGGTACCGAGGATTATCAGCTCCTCTCCTTCTATGACTATATGGCATACACGCCCATCACTGCGGAAGCTCTTCTGAACTGGAACGACGCTCCGTATCAGAACATGGACAAGCCGTGGCACAACTCTCTCGCGAACGATCAGGCTACCATCAACGGCAGACTGTACGCCATCTGCTCCGACCTGTCCTACACCTCCATGACCTTCACCTATGCGATTTTCGCCAACCTCAGCCTGCTCGACGAGTACGGCTACCAGCGCGACGATATTTACGGCATGGTTCAGGACGGTACCTGGGTGATTGACAACTTCATCTCCATGATTTCCGAGATGCATCAGGACACCAACGGCAACGGCGTTTCGGACACGGCTGACGTCTTCGGCTTTGGCTACAACATGAACAATCCCGCAGACGTATGGTACACTGCATTCGGCGAGACGATCACCGGCAAGAACGCGGAAGGCAAGCTCGATATCACCTACATGAACGACAAGACCGTCTCCATTCTGGAAAAGCTCCTGTCCTTCCACTATGATTTCAGCGGCTACATCAAGCTCGGCAAAGCATATGACGAAGAAACCTACTTCACCAACAGCCAGCTCGTATTCGCGCCCATGCGTTTCCAGGCGGCATACACCGATCTGCGTGAAATGGATGCGGAATACACCATGCTGCCCTATCCGAAGTGGGACGAAAACCAGAGTGCATACTACACCAATGCGGACGACAAATTCTCCGTATTCGGTCTGCCGATCCCGTCCTACAACAGCCTTGAAGTCTGCTCCGTGATCTTTGAAGCACTGTGCGCGGAATCCTACAAGACGGTATATCCCGCATACTATGACACCGCACTCAAGGGCAAGTACTACACCGACCAGAAAACCGCTGAAATCGTTGACCTGACCATGGCGGGCCGTAAGTTCGACTTCGCGTTCCAGTTCGGCACCACCATTTTCCAGAACATCCCCTACATGCTCCGCGATCATCTTCAGGACAACAACCCCAACCTCGCTTCCTCCTACAAGAAGATCCAGAAGGCACTCAACAAGAACCTCGACAAGAAGTTCTATGAGCTGTACGGCTTTGAGGAATGAGCGGGGAATATCCTCAGCTGAAATTTTAAGTCTGTCCGCCCCGCTCCGGAGCTTCTGGGTTCGTTCGGCTGTTGGTCGACTGCTTCTGACAGCGATACACCGAAGCGAAGGGTGGCGAATGTCTCTGAAGCTCCCGTTCATTCAGCTTACCAAGTGGAGCGGGGACATGTGCGGATTTGTAATTCATAATGCATAATAAAAGACGGAAGTTCTCCCGCAAACGGGACGGGCTTCCGTTTTTTTATGCGTGTTCAATTGCCTGAGGGAAAATGTAAAAGTCAGACAAACAAGCCGTCCGTCATCCCAACGACCGTAGGGACAGGCGTCCCCGACTGTCCTGAAACGTAAAATCTATGCGGAATTATATTTTGTAATGATTATCGGGTTTACATCAGTGTAATTTTTGCAAATCGTTAATTTTAGGACAGTCGAGGACGTCTGTCCCTACCGTGATTCGGGCGACGGACATGAAGTCTGCCCCATTTTTAAAGTGGATTTAAATAAAAATCCCGTTCATAAATTGTGTATGTAACTGAAAATGGAATTTTGCTCAACTAAAAGTTGCAATTTCTGAGGGAAAGGTGTATAATATCACTATGAGAAAAGAGAAAACTGTTCGAAAATTCGTCTCTTTTCATAATGATTTTTTAATTATCATATTATTTTATTAAACTACGAGAGGAAACCGACTATGAAGAAACTTCTGAGCGCGATTCTGGCGGCACTGATGCTGGCATCTTCCTTCGCATCGTGCAGTGACTCGAACGCGGGAACCAACACCGACGAAACCAAGGCGGCAAATGCCGGACAGCAGAACGCGGCGGCCGAAGAAACCGTCAACACGGAAGAGCTGACCGACCTCGAAAAGCGTCAGATGATTCCGGATGACCTGCCCGATGTACAGTACGACGGCAAAGCATTCGTGGTTCTGACCGAAACCTCTACCGCTGCCGACTATGCCGGTGAAATTGCAGTGGAAGAAATCACCGGCGACGCCTGCAACGACGCGATTTACAACAGAAACATCAAGATCGAAGACCGTTTTGACGTAAAAATCTCGTCAATGACCAACGACAACCCGCAGAGTCAGGCGGCAACCCTCGCGCAGGCGGGTACCGAAGACTACCAGCTTCTGGCGTTCCATGACTATCTGTCCTACACTCCCATCTCCGCTCAGGCTCTTCTGAACTGGTGTGAAACTCCCTATCAGAACCTCGACAAGCCGTGGCACAACAAGCTCGCGAACGATCAGGCTACCATCAACAATCATCTCTGGACGATCTGCTCCGACCTGTCCTACACCTCCATGACCTTCACCCACGCGATTTTCGCAAACCTCGACCTGCTTGACCAGTACGGCTATCAGGCGAGCGACATTTACGGTATCGTCAAGGAAGGCAAGTGGACGATTGACAACTTCAAGTCCATGATCTCCGAAATGTATCAGGACACCAACGGCAACGGTACTGCCGACACCGCGGACCTCTTCGGTTTCGGCTACTACATCTGCAACCCGGCAGACGTATGGTTCACTGCATTCGGCGAAACCATCACCAAGAAGAACGACGAAGGCAAGCTCGATCTCGCATTCATGAGCGACAAGACCGTATCCATGGTAGAAAAGCTCATGTCCATGCACTATGACTTCCCCGGCTACCTCAAGCTCTCCACCCAGTACGACGAAGAAATCT
>JAFTPW010000287.1:0-3613 GCA_017463075.1 Clostridia bacterium | reverse complement strand
CGGTGCGGGCAAGACCACAATTTTCAACCTGCTCACCGGCGTGTACAAGCCCACAACCGGCACCTTCTTCCTCGACGGTGAGGAGCTCAGGGGGCTGAGTCAGGACAAAATCAACCACAAGGGCATCGCGCGAACCTTCCAGAACATCCGCCTGTTCAACAACATGACCGTTGTGCGGAACGTCATGGTAGGTCTGCACGATCAGCCGCAGTACAAATGCACCGTCGCCGAGTCCATGTTCCGTCTGCCGCGTCATTTCAAGGCGGAGAAGGACATGCGGGAACACGCCAAGGAGCTTCTGCGCATCTTCAATCTCGAGGACGAGCGGAACAATCTCGCGTGCAACCTCCCGTACGGCAAACAGCGCAAGCTCGAAATCGCACGTGCACTGGCGACCAATCCCAAGCTGCTCCTGCTCGATGAACCTGCGGCGGGCATGAATCCTCACGAAACCGAGGACCTTGAAAAGACCATCCGCTTTATCCGCGAGCATTTCGACATGACCATTCTGCTGATCGAGCACGACATGAAGTTCGTATCCGGACTCTGCGACAGCGTCACGGTGCTGAACTTCGGTACGGTTCTCGCGGAAGGTGACACAAAAACCGCCCTGAAAGACCCCGAAGTCGTCAAGGCATACATTGGAGGTTAACTATGGCACCACTTCTTCAAGTCAATAACCTCTCCGTTTACTACGGTGTCATCTGCGCGCTCAAGGGGATCAGCTTTGAGGTCAACGAAGGCGAAATCGTCACGCTCATCGGAGCAAACGGCGCCGGCAAAACCACAACCATGCAGTCCGTGGTCGGTCTGATTCCGTCGCGAACCGGCACGGTCACCTTCGACGGTCACGATATTACGAAAACGCCCTGCCACAGGATCGTGCATCTCGGCATGACGCAGGTTCCCGAAGGACGCCGCATTTTTCAGGAGCTGACGGTTTACGAAAACCTCCTGATGGGCGCGTTCTCGATCAAGGACACCTCCGGCTTCAAAAACGACCTTGACGCGGTCTATACCCGGTTCCCCAGACTCGCGGAGCGGAAAAATCAGATCGCGGGCACACTGTCCGGCGGTGAGCAGCAGATGCTTGCCATGGGACGTGCCATCATGAGCCATCCGAAGCTGCTGATGCTGGACGAACCCTCCATGGGTCTCTCGCCACTTCTCGTGGATCAGGTTTTCGAGATCATCCAGGACATCAACAGGGACGGCACCACGATCCTGCTGGTCGAACAGAACGCCGGCAAATCCCTCGCCATCTCCGACAGAGCCTACGTGCTGGAAAACGGAAGCATCGTTCTCTCCGGCACCGGTGCGGAACTGGCGGCAAGCGAAATGGTGCAGAAGGCGTACCTCGGCGGTTAAACCGAATGAAATCCTCTGCTTTTCCGGAGACATTCCGGCGGAGCAGGGGACTTTTTGTTGGGGACAATCGATTAATTATTGAAATAATCCGCAGAAATTGCATAATAATACTTGATTTTGCCGACGAACGGGTGTATAATAATCGGTGTTCAATTTTGCATTAATAAGGAGTACCCAATTATGGCACAGAGAAAAGGTAACCTGATGGGTGTCAGAAATGACATCAAGGTTCTCGACGCAACTCTCCGCGACGGCGGACTCTGCAACGATTTCAAATTCAGCGACGATTTTGTTCGCACTCTTTACAAGACCAACGTAAAGAGCGGCGATGACTATATGGACTTCGGCTACAAGGCTGACCCCGATCTCTTCGACGAATCCGAATACGGCGCATGGAAATTCTGCAAGGAAGAAGATCTCCGCGCAATCGTAGGCGAAAACGTATCCGACATGAAGATCGCTGTTATGGCTGACGTCGGACGCTGCAATTTCCGCCGCGATTTCCTGCCCAAGTCCGAATCCGTGATCGACATGGTCCGCGTTGCGTGCTACATTCACCAGATTCCCGCGGCAATCGAGATGATCGAACATTTCCACGAGCTCGGCTACGAAACCACCTGCAACATCATGGCAATCTCTCAGGCGGGCGGCAACCAGATCGAAGAAGCACTGACCATGCTCTGCGAATCTTCTGTTGACGTCATCTACCTCGTTGACAGCTACGGCTCCCTCTATCCGGAAAACGCGTCCAATCTCGCGCACACCTACCTCGAATTTGCGGAAAAGGCTGGCAAGTCCGTCGGTTTCCACGCCCACAACAACCAGAACCTCGCATTCGCAAACACCATCGATACCCTGTCACGCGGTGTCAGCTTCCTCGACGCAACCGTACAGGGCATGGGACGCGGTGCCGGCAACTGCGCACTGGAACTGCTCCTCGGCTTCCTCAAGAATCCGAAGTACAATCTGTACAGCCTCCTGAGCTTCATCGAAAAGTTCATGATCCCGCTCAAGGAATCCGGCGTGGTATGGGGCTTCGATCTGCAGTACATGTTCACCGGTCAGCTCAACCGTCATCCCCGTGAAGCAATGGCGTTCACTGCACAGAAGCGCGGCGACTACTGCGACTTCTACAAGGAACTGCTCGACCACGAATAATTCAGCAAATAACGGAAGTTTGGACAGCCGGACTTCCGTTTTCTGTTGCAAAAATCCGGCGGATGTGATAAAATGAAGAAAACAGCAAACGGAGGGTTTGTCATGAGAAAAATCGGGATCAATCTCAACGCAATCGCCGGTCTGACGGACGAGGAATACTTCGCAGAAATCGCGCAGCTCGGCTTTGACTGCATTTTCAGCGGAGTCCGGTCGCCGGAACAGATGGCGGTCTGGGGAAACCTGTGTGCAAAGCACGGTCTGGAATACGAAACGCTCCACGCACCGTTCGGTCACATCAACGACATCTGGCTGGAGGACGACTGCGGCATGCTGGACGAGCTGAAGCATTCGATCGACATGTGTCTTGAGGTCGGCGCGGGAATATCCGTCGTGCATCTGTCTGCCGGAAACCGTGCACCGTCCATCACCGACAGAGGCCGCGCGCGTTTTGCACAGCTGGTCGAATATGCCGAGCAGAAGAACGTGAAGATCGCCTTCGAGAACCAGCGCAAGCTCGCCAATATCGCGTGGGCGTTTGAGGCATTCCCCGGAGAGGGCGTCGGATTCTGCTGGGACTGCGGTCACGAATTCTGCTTCACGCCGGGACGTCACTACATGCCCCTCTTCGGCAGCCGACTGATCTGCACCCACATCCACGACAACACCACGGTGTATAACGATGACAGCCATTTTCTCCCGTTTGACGGCGCGTGCGATTTTGACTATGTCGCCGAAGCCATCCGTCAGTCGGGCTACACGGGTTCGCTGATGCTTGAGGTCGGCAACAAGACCCGCTACGGCGAGGTTGATCCGCGTGAATTCCTCGCATCTGCGGCGGAACGCGTGAAAAGACTCCGCGCGATGGTCGATGGGGATTGACAAAGCGGCGGTTTTGTGCTATACTTTATGTAATTGAATAAGAAAAGCTATGATGGAAAGAGTAGCCCACGCGGAACAGACAGAGAGAGAAACAGATGGTGGAAGTTTCTTATGGAAAGCATGGGTGAAGACCGCTCCTGAGCTGCCGTGCCGAAAGTAGAGTAAGCACTGCCGTATTTCTGCGTCAAAGAATAGGATTTGTTGGAAT
>JAFTPW010000286.1:0-3261 GCA_017463075.1 Clostridia bacterium | reverse complement strand
TTCTGTGATTTTTATGACAATTTTACAGATTTCTCTTGATTTTTGCTGATTACAGTATATACTATAAATACGATCAAGTCAATGCGCGAATCAAGCGTTTTTATGGACAAAACAACTGTCACAACTGACGAGTATTTGAAAAGGAATGTTGAATGGAAAACCAATCCTATTATCTGCACCGCATGCAGAGCACGGACGATATCTGCTCGACGGAGGTGCCGCTGCAAGTCAACTGTGCCGGGTATGTGAATATGTCCCGTGCCTTTGTGACGAACGGACGGCGGCATGACTGGTACCTCCAGCTCATCGACGATGGCTCGCTTACAACCGCAGGGACTGTGATGACACCGGGGCAGTTCATTGTGCGGCAGCCGGAGAAACCGTTCCGGTATGAGCTGAAAAACGACGGGAGCATCGGGTACTACTGGGTGCATTTCACCGGAAGCTGGGCTGAGGGACTGCTGAGCTCCGCCGGGATCGGGCCGGACAGAATCTACACCATATCCGACGACAGAATGCAGTCGCTGCGGCGGGATTTCGGCATGCTTTTCCGCGAATTCATGCTGCGGCGGCAGGGATACCGGGAGATGAGCGCATCGTTTCTGACCTCACTGGTTGTGCGGCTGGGACGTGCGGTGGCGGCGGATTCCACGGAAAGCGAGAGCAACGGACTGAGAAAGCGTCTGGAGCACTCGGCGGCATACATCCACAGTCATTATACGGAGAACCTCACGGTTACGGAACTGGCGGCGATGGAGCATCTTTCGGAGAGCCGGTTCCGCGACATTTTCCGGGAGGCATTTGGAGCACCGCCGGGGGATTACATCATCAATCTGCGGCTGTCCCATGCGTGCGAGCTTCTTCTGACGACGGACCTCAACATATCGGAAACGGCGGAGATCTGCGGCTACTCGGATGTGCTGTATTTCTGCCGCCTGTTCCGGAGAAAAATGGGCGTGACCCCTGCGGCATACCGGAAAAACGCCGTACAGAACCAGACAGGAGAAAATGCGATATGAAATTTTTACATACATCGGATCTGCACATCGGACTGCGCCTGTGCGAGGTTTCGCTGAACGCGGAGATTGCATCCGTGCTGCACGAAATTGCGGAAATCGCACAGCGGGAAGCCTGTGACGCCGTCGTGATTGCCGGGGACATCTACGACCGTGCGAATCCGTCAGCGGAGGCATCGGCTGTGTTCGACGATTTTGTGACGGAGCTTGCGGGCATGCACATCGCTGTCCTTGCAGTCTCGGGCAATCACGACAGTCCCGAGCGGGTGGCGTACCTGTCAAGACTCACGGAGGAGCGCGGCGTGTATTTCTCGCCCGTGTTCGACGGATGTATGCGGGAAGTAACATTCGCGGACGGTTTCGGTGAGGTGGTGTTCCATCTTCTGCCGTTTGTGCGTCCGGTGAACGTGCGGGCATTGTGTGAATCCGACTGCGTGACCTACCACGATGCCATGGCAGCCGTGACGGAAAAACTGAATCTTGACGACGGCAGACGCCACGTAATGGTGACGCATCAGTTTGTCATCCCGGGCGGAGGAAACGAGAAAATCCCGGAGGATGCGGAAGAACACGCCGTCGCCGGAGGAATCGGTGCGGTCGGAGCGGATGTGTTCGCGAACTTCGACTACACCGCACTCGGACACCTGCACCGCCCGCATTTTGTCGGCTCGGAACGCGTGAATTTTTCGGGATCTCCTGTGAAATGCTCGTTCAATGAGGTGAATGACGAAAAATCCGTGACGGTTGTGACGCTTACGGATACGCTGTCGTGCGAGCGGATTCCACTGCATCCCATGCGGGACCTGCGGGAGATGCGCGGAACGTACGACGAAGTCACCTCCCTCGGATACCGTGCGGCGGGCAATCCGGACGACTATCTCCGCATCGTTCTCACGGACGAGGAGGATATCCCCGATGCCGTCGCGAAGCTGAGAACGATCTACCCGAACCTGATGCGGCTGAACTACGACAACAAACGAACAAAAGTGACATTGAACGGAGAAATTTCCGCGGATGAAGACGACTCGGTCACGCCGCTCTCCGTTTTTGCAGAGCTTTACGAAATGCAGAACAACGCACCGCCGACGGAGGATGTGCTGGCAATGGCGGAAGAACTGTTTGAAGAATCGGAAAAGGAGGGCGCGCTGTGAGACCGATTACACTGACGATGCAGGCGTTTGGGCCGTATGCCGGAAAAACCGAGCTTGACCTGACCGGGATCACCGACGGCGGACTGTATCTCATCTGCGGGGACACCGGAGCCGGGAAGACGATGCTCTTTGACGCGATCACCTTTGCGCTCTACGGCGAGCCGAGCGGTGAAAACCGGGAATCCGCGATGCTCCGCTCAAAGTATGCTCAAACCGGCGTGATGACCTCGGTTCAGCTCATGTTCGAGCACCGCGGCGGGATGTGCGAAATCTACCGAGAATGGGGACGCGAACGGATCAAAAAAGGCGTGCCGGTTCTTGAAAAATCCACCGAAGCGTGGCTGAAAACACCGGACGGCAAGCTCATAACAAAGCAGAAGGACGTGACTGCCGCCGTGACGGAGCTGATCGGGCTGAACCGCGAACAGTTCCGGAGGACGGTGATGATCGCGCAGGGTGAATTCCGCGAGCTTCTGTTTGCCAACACCGATGAGCGGATGAAGGTGCTCCGCAGAATTTTCAAGACCGACCTGTACGACACCTTCTCCGAAAAGGCGAAATCTGCCGCCGCTGAGGAAAAACGCCGTGTCGAATCCCTCAGGGAACGTGCCGTCACGACCGCGTCCATGATCGGAACGGAGGATGAGGAACTGCTCATGCGGCTGGAGAAAATCCCGTACGCGGACGGCGGAGAGCTGCGGGATGCAATGGGTGCGGCATGGCAGAGATGTGCGGAGGATATCGCGAAATCGGATGAACAGCGCGGGCTTCTCTCATCGGAGCTGAATGCCGCACGATCCCTCCTCGCGAAAGCGGAAAATGATAAGAAAAACACGGAAATTCTGAAGAAAACCGAAGCATCCCTCGCGCTTGCCGAAGAAAAACTGGAGCTTGCACGAAAAGAAGAAGCGGAAACAGCCGATCTGCCCGAAAAAGCGAGGGAGCTGAGAGAAAAAGCCGCCGCGCACCGATCCAAAACCGACGATTACCGGACGCTTAACTGCTAAACGCGTAGCAGAGTTCGAAGCGCTTGGCGTTCCTGCCGACACCTACGCAATCGGCTCCAGCTTCTTTGATGGCAACATCAACTTCAC
>JAFTPW010000285.1:0-4081 GCA_017463075.1 Clostridia bacterium | reverse complement strand
TGTTTGAGTCATTTCCAGCCAAACCTTGGAGCTTCTTCAGAAGCTATGTGGTGAGGCGGTATTCCTCAAATTACAGGTGAAGTTTATCCTCCACCAATGAATTCCAACCAAACCTTGGAGCTTCTTCAGAAGCTCTGGGGTGAGGCGGTATTCTTTCAATTACAGGTGAAGTTTATCCTCACCTGATGGAAACAATAGGGCTCGAACCTATGACCCTCTGCTTGTAAGGCAGATGCTCTCCCAACTGAGCTATGCTTCCTTGCGGTGCGGTGTCGGCTTTGGGTTTTCCCTGCCGACGGATGATATTATACCACACCGGGTTTACTTTGTCAAGAGGTTTTTGAAAGTTTTTGAAAAAGTTTTTTGAGGTTATTTCAGTCAGGTTTCCAACACAAAAAACAGCCGCAGACAAGCAATCCGCAGCCGTTTCTTGTTGATGATAGGATTCGATAACCGGATTTTCACGCAGAAACAAACGCTCCGCAGGGCGAAGGTGCAGCTCCCGCCGTAAATTTGAGCTGACTCCGCGGCGGCACGCAAGGCACCGCCCTACATGACATTCATCCCTGCACAGACATCCCGTCCCCTGCTACCTCTTCCCTCTTCCCTATTCCCTCTTCCCTATCCTCGCGCCGCCGCTGTCTCCCGTACCGGGGCAAATTCCGTCTCCACGAGCTTGCGGGCGCCGTCCGGGGAATACCGCCAGTGATCCATGTGCCGCACCGATGCCGTGTCCACGAAATACCGCATCTCCTGCCGCACCGCGTCCTCACGCCACGCATCAATCAGCACCAGCTTCACCTTCATGCGCTCCGGGAGTATGCTCTTGATGTACACCGAGCACATGTCCCCCGGAGATACGCCCGGCGTCGGCTCGGCAAGTCCCGCAAGGTTCGGCGCAAGCTCCACGAAGACCCCGTAGTCCTCCACGGAGCGCACAATCCCCGTCACCGTCTGCCCCGCCGTGAATGCCGCCGCGTTCTCTGACCATGTCCCGAGCAGCTCCCGGTGCGACAGATAGATCCGCCCGCTTTCCTCCACCGATGCGACCACGGCGTCAATGCAGTCCCCGGCACGGAACCGGTCAGCCGGATGCGAGATCCGCGAGACGCTCACACGGTCCACGGTCAGAAGCGAGACGATCCCGCATCCGATGTCGCAGAACGCCCCGAACGGCTCCAGATGCGTCACACGCGCCGGAATGATGTCCCCGGGGATAAGAGTGCGGATGTAGTTGTCCATGCACTCCTGCTGCGCCAGACGCCGTGACAGACGTGCCACAGTCCCGCGGGAGGATTCCTCCATTGAGACCACGCGGAACTGCACCGGCCGCCCGACCCGCGTGATGACGGCGATGTCCTTGACCGCGTCCCCGATGCAGCATTCGCTCCGCGGAATCACACCGCGCACACCGCCGCACAGCTCCACGGTCAGCTCCATGGACGCACAGTCGCACAGCACCGCCATCGCCTCCAGAATCGCCCCGTCCGCCATCGCACAAGCCAGCGAATCCGCCGACCGCAGATACCGCCGGTTCTCCGCCGTGCGATACAAAGCCCCCTCGGGCACATAGGATTTGGTTCCCTGCATTTTTGCTACCTCCGAATCAGATGTAGTGTATCGTATGCGGCGGAGCGAGGAGAAATGCAGGATTTGTAATGCAGAATGCGGAATGAATGGACGGAAGTTTGTGCGTGAACGGGAATTTATGCCGCGGCAGAGCTGTTTCACGCCTCATCCACCACCCACTTTCGGTGAAAGTGTGCGGTCCCCCTTCCCCGGCTGCGTTTGTGAAGCTGAAATTGTCAGCGACTGCACGGGGAAGGCTTGTTGAGGGTGGCGTTCCGGAGCATCGCCGGATGTGAATCTCAGTTTGCGCCGCAGGCTGAAATTTATGGAGCAAATCCAGTGACGCGTCGCGACTGTCAGAGCCACATGCGATTTCATCTCGCCGCCGCAGGCTGAGTTTACCGAGGGAATTGAGTGTCACGTACGATAAAGGAAGATCGCTCCACCCAAAAACTGCACGTTGTCCAAAACTCCCGCCCGGCGGAGCCTTGGGTCCAGGCACTCCTGGTTGCCGAATCGAGAGCCCGGCAACTAGGTTTCATCGAAGATGAATACCTCGTTCTCGCGCCGCATGCGTAGTGCATAAAATCAAATTGAAAAGCGGAGCTTTTCTACCTAATCAATCAAACGAAAAATCCAAGCCCAAATAACCGGCTGTAAGCCAACCCCAATCCATATGTGCAAAAACCTCAAAAAACGCCGATTTCGCGAGCTTTTGCCTATCTAAATCAAAATAATCGGATTTTTTTGTCCGAAACCCCTTGACAATACTTCCGGGAAGTGCTATAATCTACAACGTTGAAAAAATATCATTCCAAATCGGAGGAAATTTCCATGTCTACTTACATGGCTAAGCCCGAGACTGTTGTCCGCAACTGGTATATCATCGACGCGGCAGGCAAGCCTCTCGGTAAGACCGCTGTAACCGCTGCAAACATTCTGCGCGGCAAGCATCGCCCCGAATTCACTCCCCACGTTGACTGCGGCGAAAACGTAATCATCATCAACTGCGCAAAGGCAGTTCTCACCGGTAAGAAGCTCGATCAGAAGTTCCACCGCACCCACTCCGGCTACATCGGCGGCCTGAAGGAAATCGGCTACCGTCAGCTCATGGCTACCAAGCCTGAATTCGCAATGGAACTCGCTGTCAAGGGCATGCTCCCCAAGAACTCCATCGGTGAAAAGTCCCTCACCAGACTGCACGCTTACGCAGGTTCCGAACACAAGCAGCAGGCTCAGAAGCCTGTTCCGTACGAAGTTGAAATGTAAGGAAAGGATTGGACAGAACAATGTATACAAGTGCTAAGCCTTATTTCTATGGTACGGGCAGAAGAAAGAGCTCCGTTGCTCGCGTAAGACTCTATCCCGGCACCGGCAAGATCACCATCAACGGCCGTGACGTAGACGACTACTTCGGCCTCGAAACCCTCAAGCTCATCATCAACCAGCCCTTCGGCGTAACCGGCACCACCGGCAAGTTCGACATCGTTGCGAATGTTACCGGCGGCGGCATCTCCGGTCAGGCAGGTGCTATCCGTCACGGCGTTTCCCGTGCTCTCCTTCTCGCTGACGAAACCTATCGTCCTCTCCTGAAGAAGTCCGGCTTCCTCACCAGAGACCCCAGAATGAAGGAAAGAAAGAAGTACGGTCTCAAGGCAGCTCGTCGTGCTTCCCAGTTCTCCAAGAGATAAGTTTTCCCGAACGGGTATTACTTTCAAAAGTTATGTCAAAACCTCCGATGCCATACGGTACGGAGGTTTTTTCGTTTTGGTTTTAAGTTTTCGATAGCCAAAAAATTGCCGTTGGTGCAAGTTTGATGGTAACCGCCAAATAATCCGTGTTCTCCCAAAGGAAAAGCCGGACAAATCCGTCCGGCAAAAAATCACAGCGAAAAACGAATCTTTCCGCATTTCTTTGCATCCATATAGGCATCCTTGAAATCCGCAGTAGCACCTTTGCCGAAGACAATATTGTACGGAATCACCAGTCCATCCGTAATAATCTTATCACGGAACGGCAGCAGTACCGCTTCCAGCATCACCGGCAGCGGCCGATATCCGAACATCTCTTCCCATGCGGAAAACAATCCGAGGACCATATACACCTCCGCATCTTCCGCAGAGATGAATACCGATCCTTTTTTCAAATTGCGTTCCAGAATGTAGGTTCCTCGTATTCGCTGTTCACATAATCCAGCATCGGCAGCCAGAGTCTGTAAAACAGTGCTGCATCTATGGGGTTCAATACCATTGTTGTCTTTCTCCTTCTGCTTTTCTTACCGGGGCATAACCAATGTTCCCGGCAGACTGCGGAACAACTCCGTCAGGTAATCTTCCACATTCATCCCGTTCGCACAGGCTGTTGCCGCCACGGAATACATCATCGCACTGGCCCCTGCACCTTTCACCGATGCCGAGAACAGCCAGTTCTTCCGCCCTACACAGAACGGTCTCACCGCATTCTCTGCACGGTTGTTGTCAATCGGTATCTCTCCCGACTCCAGGAACCGGTA
>JAFTPW010000284.1:0-3197 GCA_017463075.1 Clostridia bacterium | reverse complement strand
CTCGTACTTTTATTCTGAGAGGTAAAATATGGAACTGCATTTTGCTGAGCGCCTGAAAAAATACCGCCGCGAGTGTGACATGACGCAGGAGGAGCTTGCGCAGAAAATCGGGATTTCGCACCAGTCCGTGTCGAAATGGGAACGCGGCGACGGACTCCCGGATGTGACACTGCTCCCGCGGATTGCCGGATGCTTCGGGGTATCAATCGACGCCCTGCTCGGGTACGACGAGATCACAAAGGAAGAGGATTTCAAGATATATTTCAGAGAACACCTTGAAATCCACGACAGTCAGGAAAAATTCGAGTACATCCTCGGGTACGCCCGGAAATATCCGAAGGATTACCGCTATGCGCGGGATCTTGTGGAAACGATTACCAAACTGCCGCCGGAAAAATGGGAGGAGCATATGCCCCTGATGCGGGAAATGTGCGAGAAAATCGTGAATGAGTGCACCATCCAGTGGTACCGCGATAACGCCATCCGGGATATGTGCCTTGTCTGCCCGGACGCGGAGCTGGAAAAATGGTACATGATGTGCGGTGCGCAATATGAGGCATACCGGGACGAGGTGCTTGAGAAGCGTCTGTGGCTGCACGGGAAGAAAGAGGAATGCGTCCTGCGCCACGGAATCAACAATTTCTATATGCTGTGCCATTTTCTCTCCCGCAACAACCGGGACCGCGGAGACATGGAACGGCGGAAGGCATGGATTTTATACAAAATGAAGCTGGTGGAATTTCTCGGAGACGGGGAAGTGCCGGAGGTCTGGCTCGGACTGTATGCCGAATGCGCAATTGATATGGTGCTGACGCTCTTCCGGAACGGCGAAACCGAGGAAGGATACCGCTGGCTGGAGACGGCATTCGAGCGGTACGAACGCTGGTGTGCAATCCCGGACGGCGCGCATCTCGACACGGGAGACCCCGGCGTGTTCGGCGGCATCAAGGGCGTGCGCGGACGGGATCACGAAAACTCGTGTAATATCGTACTTCCCGACGGCTCCATGGAGTATTTTCAGGAGGCATACGCCTACATCCTGCCGCACAAGACCGACATTTATGCCCGGCTGAACTACCTGTACGAGGAGAAACGGGTTCCCGACCGCGACCGGCTTCTGCCGTACATTGAACGTGCGAAGGTGCTTGCGGGGGTGGAGGGATAACGTCTTTCCGGCTGAAACCGTAAAAATCAAGGTGCAACAAAGTGTTGACAGGCGAAAAAATGCCAAAAATCGCCCGTGCAGCACTTTGTTGCTTGTTTTTTGCCGTTTTTTGTGCTATCATGCAGTCAGACAAAAATCAAATCCAAAGGAGACAGCTTATGAGCACCGTCGGCGAAAACATCAAAAAATACCGCACAGCACAGAAGAAAAGTCAGGAGGACATGGCGGAGGCACTGAACGTCACCCGGCAGACCGTGAGCTCATGGGAAACCGGACGCACGGAGCCGGATATTGACACCCTGCACCGGATCAGCGTTTACCTCGATGTGACCGTGGAGGAACTGATTTACTCCAGGCGTCTCTTTCAGAGCAAAGGCGATGTGAGCGTTAAGGTCGGCGGGGACACGGTGAAAAACGGCATCGGCTTCGGCTCGGCTCTCGCGATGGTAGTGTCCTACACCGCGTGGGAATCCATCGGCTGGGCGGTTCTGCACGGTCTTTTCGGCTGGGCATACGTGATCTACTACGCGGTGAAATACCTGTAATTTCCATATCAACCGGAGGATTCGTGCGGAGTTCTCCGGCTTTTTTGCGTGGATGACGCGGGAGCGATTGACTTATGCGGCGGAATATTGTATAATGAATATATAATTATTAATGGAAGCAAATTCACGCAAAGGAGACCCTTATGGATCCCGTACCCCAAATAAAAACCGGAAATCTTCCCGGGAAGGCTCCCGCAAAAGTTTCCGCGCGGTTTATTTCGTATCTCATTCTCGCAGCGATTCTCCTGACGCTGTCGGTCTGTGCGCTCTCGGCGGTGTTCATCCGTTCTTTGGATTCCATCCTCGCATATGCGGGGCAGGATCAGTTCGCGGATATTTTCTCCCAGCTTGAAGACGCCGATCTTGACCCGCACGGCGTGATTCCGTTCGTTCTGGCGCTCTGTTTCCTGCTCGTGATCGGGCTTCTTGTGAAGAAAATCGGACGCTGGGCCGTGATTCCGTCGGTGCTGCTCGGGATTGTCCTCTTTGTGCTGTCGTTTGCCGCCGCGGTGTGGTTCACTGACGTCAACGGCATCCGATTCGGCACAGTGATGCTCTCCCTCGTCGACATGATCGAAGCCGGGGCGTTCTGAGGAGGAAGTTATGAGAAGATTATCATGGATTCTTGCGGTGCTCATGCTTTTCGCGGCGGTTTTCACCGGATGCGGAACGGCGTCGGCACCGGAATACTTGCGGATGGAGACGGACGATATGGTGTCGGCAAAATGGCAGATGGGCTTCGGCGACGCGATCATTTCCATTGACGGACTTGAGGGCCCGTTCTACATCGCAGGCTACGACAGCGGACGGGAAATCACCGGCACCTACGACGAAATGCGCGCCTCGGCGGTCTGGATGGACGTCGGCGGAGAGGGCATTCTCCTCATCGGCGTGGACTGCGTCGGTCTCGGACAGGACTGGGTGGAGAAAATCCGCACCGCACTCTCGCCGTTCTGTCTGGAAACCGGATGCGCGTCCGTGAATGTGTACTCGACCCACAGCCACGCCGGGATTGATACGCTCGGACTCTGGGGCGAGATCGCGAAGGACGGCAAAAATCCCGCGTTCATGGAGCGGCTCGTGGAGGCTTGCGTCACGGCGGCAAATCTCGCCCACGCGGACAGAGAGCCCGGCACGCTCACCTACGGCTATACCCGCACGGATATGCAGTACGACAGCCGGATTCCCGAGGTGTTTGACGAAAATCTCTATCAGCTCCGGTTCATCCCCGACGACGGTTCGGCAGGCATCCGCATGTTCTCCTATGCCGCGCATGCTGAATCTTTAAGAGGCGCCAATACGATGCTCAGCCGCGATTTTCCCGGTGTGATGAGCGATCTTCTGCTGGAAGAAACCGGCGAGCGGATGCTGTACATGCCCTCGGCAATCGGCGGCTTGATCATGACGCGGCAGATCAACAAAAACGCACCCGGCAGCAGTGTCTTCGATGAACAGTACGCGCTTGAGACGACTGGGGAGCGGATGCT
>JAFTPW010000283.1:0-15475 GCA_017463075.1 Clostridia bacterium | reverse complement strand
CGAGGAATTCGACCGGATCTCAGACATCTTCGACGACGAGTTCAGCGACATCTTCTACGACGAAGACTAAAACCCCGGCTGACGGAATATTCTCCGCAGATCCCGGCTATACTGGCACCGTACCGGATCAAACTGGTTCTGAGGTGTGCGAAATAGAGATGAGTGTAAAAACCCACGAAGAGTAAAAAGGAGCCCGGACTTCCGACGCGGGGCTGCAGACCTCCCTTTCGTGCTGACATGTGCATTCCGCGCTGCCGCATGAAAAGGATGCTGGGAGCACAAACCGTTGGAGAGGGCACCGTCCTTGCGTGAGCAGGGTTTCTATATGCTTGTCTTGAAACGGCACTTTGGGACCTCTTTTTGTATGTTTTTCTGGGGGAAAATGCAGAAAAGCTCCGCTTTTGTATCTTTAATAAGCACTGATTAATAGCGCTGATTTTTTAAGGTAGAAAAGCTCCGCTTTTCAAATTTTATTGGTAGCCCTCCGCGGGCGGCGCGAGAACGAGGTATTCATCTTCGATGAAACCTAGTCGCCGGGCTCACGATTCGGCAGACCAGCCACTTTCATCAAAGATGAAAGTGATGCCTGGACCCAAGGCTTCACTTTCGAAGAAAGTGTGCGGGCAGGAGTTTTTGACAACGTGCAGCTGTTTTGTGGAGCGATCTTCCTTTACGAAAGGGACACTCAATTCCCTCGGTAAACTCAGCCTGCGGCGGCGAGATGAAATCGCATTTAGCACTGACAGTCACGGGAGCGTCACTGGATTTGCCCCATAAATTTCAGCCTGCGGCGCAAACTGGGTTGTTCTTCCGGCGATGCTCCGGGACGCCACCCTTAACAAGCCTTCCCCGTGCAATCTCTTCTAGTTTCAACTGCACAAACGCAGCCGGGGAATGGTGTCTCACTTTCGCAGAAAGTGTCGGATAGAGGCGTGAACCTCTCTGCCGCGACCCGTTTCACCCGACTATTTTTCATTTACATAAAAGGTACCGCCTATGAAATACTATCCTACATACACCGCATCCACACCGGATATGGCGATCGCTCCGTTTCCGGCTTCCGTGCCCGGGAATGTTCAACGGGATTTTCTGGATGCGCATCCGGAGTTTCTCTCCGACATCAACTACGGGCAGGAGCACCGGAAAATGCGTGCCCTTGAGCCGTACACGTGGATTTACTCGACGACACTCGATTTTGAGCGCAGACCCGGCGAGAAGCTGTGGTTTGTGACCGAGGGCATCGACTACATCTGGGATCTCTCACTCAACGGCGAGGTTTTCTACTCCCACGAGGGCATGTTCACCCGCGTTGAGCTGTGTCTGGACGACCTGCTCGGTGACCGCGCTGTTCCGGGTGCGAAGTTTGAAGTCATCATTCATCCGCATCCGATGCTCCACGACGAGCCGCGCGACCGGACTCAGGCGGCACAGTGCTGCAAGCCCCCGGTTTCCTACGAATGGGACTGGCATCCGCGCGTGATTCCGTCCGGGATCTGGGATGAAACTTACTTTGAGACGCGTGACAGCGGACACATCGATTCTGCCGAAGCGCGCTACAAACTCTCGGATGATCTCACCTCCGCCGCCGTCACCTTTGATGTGCGCTCGGAATCCGCGGCAACGATAACCCTGTACGATCCGGCGGGTGAGAAAATCACATCCCTCCCCGTCGTGAACGGAAAGGCGGAAATCGTGCTCGATGACGTGAAGCTGTGGTGGTGCCGCGGTCTCGGTGAGCCGAATCTCTACCGCTGGGTGGCTGAAACGGCGTCCGAGTGCGTGGAAAACACCATCGGATTCCGCCGCACGAAGCTGATTATGAACAAGGGCGCGTGGGATGAACCCGACGGATTCCCGAAGTCCCGCAGCCATCCGCCGGCACAGCTCGAGCTGAATGGGATTCCCGTATTCGCGAAGGGCTCCAACTACGTCAATCAGGAAATCTTCCCCGGCATCGTCACGCCCGAACAGTACGAGGAAACCATCCGCCTTGCCCTTGACGCAAACATGAACATTTTCCGCTGCTGGGGCGGCTCCGGGATACAGAAGCGTGCGTTCTACGACCTCTGCGACCGGCTCGGCATGATGCTCTGGGTGGAATTCCCGCTGTCCTGCAACAATTACTACGACTCCGACCATTATCTGGCAATTCTTGAGCAGGAAGGCACCGCGATCATTGAAAAACTGCGGCCTCACCCGTCCGTGGTTCTCTGGTGCGGCGGCAATGAGCTGTTCAACAACTGGTCGCTCATGACCGATCAGCACCTCGCGCTCCGTCTGCTCAACAAGCTCACGTACGAGCTGACGCCGGAGATTCCGTACATCATGACCTCGCCCCAGTCCGGCATGAAGCACGGCGGCTACACCTTCATTGACCGCACAACCGGACTCGATCAGTTCGCGCTGTTCACGCAGTCGAAGGGCACGACATACACCGAATTCGGCATCCCGGGCATCACGTCGGTTGAAGAGATCAAGTCGATGATTCCCGAGGACGAGCTGTTCCCGCCGAAACCGGGCGCTTCGTGGGAGGATCATCACGCCTTCAACGCGTGGGGCAAGGACGCATGGCTCTGCATCGACACGCTCGAGAAATTCGGCGATATTTCGACCCTCGAGAACCTCGTCGCGACTTCGCAGTGGCTTCAGGGTGTCGGCTACAAGGCAATTTTTGAGGAAGCACGCCGTCAGAAGCCCTACTGCTCGATGGCGATCAACTGGTGCTGGTGCGAGCCGTGGAAATGCGCGGTCAACAATTCCCTCATCGGCTACCCGAATCTGAAAAAATCCGGCTGGTTCACGGTGCGCGACTCCCTCCGCGACGTGGTCGGTTCCGTCCGCATGACGAAATTCGCATGGGCGCGCGGCGAGGAATTCTTCTGCGAACCGTGGCTTCTCAACGATACGCTCTCGTCAGTCTCCGGTGAAGTTTCCGTATCCGTGATTATTGAAGGAAATGAAACAAATCTCGGCACCTGCTCCCTCACCGCTCCGGCAAATGAGAACGCGAAAGGCGGCAAACTCTCCTTCCGGATTCCCGTAAACATCCCTGACAAGACGCACATGACGGTGGAATGCCGCTATGTCATCGACGGCGAGCCCGCATTCAACCGCTACGACATGCTCATCCTCGACTGAATATTGAACTTATTTTTATACAACGGAGATACATATGCTTGACGTTTCACTTCCCGGCACCGGCGGCACTGTTCCGCAGATTGACAGGCACTTGAGCTGCGCCTACTTCCGCTTCAACGGGGTCGGACTCCTCATCGACTGCGGCGAAGGAACCCAGCTCGCGGTCAAAAAAGCAGGCTTCTCCCTTGGCAGAATTTCCACGATTCTCCTGACGCATTTTCACGCCGATCATTGCAGCGGTCTGCCCGGTCTGCTCCTCTCGATGGGCAACGAAGGCAGAACCGATCCGCTCCTGATCTGCGGTCCGAAGGGCGTGGACGAGATCGTGAAAGCCCTGACCATCATCGCGCCCGAGCTGCCCTTCCGCATCCGCACGCAGGTACTCGGCGACTTCGATTCCATCGACCGCGGCGACTTCCGGATCACGGCGTTTGAGCTGCATCATTCGTCAGTTTGCTTAGGTTACGACATCAGAATCGACCGTTCCGGCAAGTTTGACCGTCAAAAAGCCGAAAACAACGGGGTTCCGATGAAGTACTGGTCGAAACTTCAGAAAGGCGAATCCATCGACGGATACACGCCCGACATGGTCCTCGGCGAGTCCCGGCGCGGCATCCACGTCACGTTTGCGACCGACTCCCGCCCGTCGGATATCATCGCAACCATGGCAGCGGAGGCGGATCTGCTCATCTGCGAAGGCATGTTCGAAGCCGAAAAATCCGCACGCGCGAAGGAATCCGCTCACATGACGATGGCGGAGGCTGCGCGGCTTGCAAAAGAGGCGGAATGCGAGGAGCTCTGGCTCACACATTACAGCCCTTCCCTGCCCGATCCGTCCGTGTGCATCGACGAGGCAATTTCCATATTCCCCCAGTCCGTGCAGTCCTACGACGGTATCACCAAAACCATCCGTTTTGTGGACGAACAGGTATAATTTACCGCTATTCCTGTATTTACTTTATCAATCCAACCTTCCCGTCAAGGAGGTTTCATCATGATACTTCATTATTCCGGCAAAACAATCGACACCGGCTCCATGTCTCTGACGCGTCCGGGCGAGAACGGCAATGTCCGTCTGACACTGTACGATATTATCCTATCAGCCAAGACCAACGGAACCGCGCCGACCCTGCATTCCCCATGCGGCGGACACTTGAAATGCCGAAAATGCACCGTCTGCGCCGTGATCTGTGAGGATGCATTTGACGAATTTGCGTCCGGGGACTACACGCACTTCAACCGCCAGCTCACCGACGACGAGCGTACCGCTTACTTCAACGCCATGCACGTCCCGGCGGATCTTCGGTCACGCACCGTTGTCGATCTCGCGTGCGCGATGCCGGCGTTTCCGATCATTACGGATGTTTTTCTGCCCGATCCCGAGGAAATCCGCGGCGCTTCCGCTGAGAGTGACCTTCTCGCAGACGAACTCCGCCCAGTTGTTTTGTCCATAACTGCCAATCTGACGCGTCCGACCGTTGAGAATCCGATCGACGTCTACACGAACCTGTTCAACGCAGTATTCTGTGGTAAAAATCCCGTTACACCGGAGAATTTCGGCTATCATTCCGCGGATTATGCCGTGATCCGGTCCGTTTCCGACGAAGTTGTGGATCTCACGGGCAGAATTCTCACGCAAACTTCCGGCGATGTTTCCCTGCGGATTGCCGTGACTTGTACTCCCGCGAAAGGCACGAACGTTCTCGCACTCACCGCCGCAGTCGTTTTGTCCATAGTTTCGCCCGACGCTTTTCCGTACCGCGACCTCATCCCGCTCGGACTCGCGATCGATCTCGGCACCACGACGGTTGCGCTCTCCCTGCGGAATCTCGAGACCGGTGCGCATGCCGCGTCCGCTGTCATCACGAATCCCCAGCGGAATTTCGGCGCGGACGTCATCTCCCGCATGTCCTACGCATCCAAGCACGGCGTCGATTCCCTGCGGCAAATTATTCACAGCGCGATCTGCGAGTCCGTTCTCACAATGCTACGCGAAGTTTTCCCAAGTGACGCCCCCGACGACGCATTGAACAATATTCTCTTCGTCTCCGTCGCCGGCAACTCCGTCATGGAGCACATTTTCGCCGGCAAGAGCACCGATTCGATCTCGAAAGCGCCGTTTTTCATGACCGACCGCTTCGGTTACGCACTTGCAGCACGCGAGGTCTGCACAACGCTGTATTCGCATCCGTCCGCGCCCGTTTTCCTCGCTCCGCTTGCCGCATCCTACATCGGCGGCGACATCACGATGGGACTCGCTTATCTCGCGCAGGCGTATCCGGAGTCCGCGAACGGCAATTCACTCTTCCTTGATCTTGGCACAAACGGTGAAATCTGCGTCATTGCAAATGATGACGTTTCGTGCAATTCCGACAAATCCACATACCTTCTCGCCGCAACAGCCGCCGGACCTGCACTCGAAGGCGCGCACATCAAAATGGGAATGAGTGCCATTTCGGGTGCAATTTCCCGCGTAAAAATCCCCGAGAACCCGTCCGGTGACTTCGAAATTTCTTCCATCTCCGGCAGTACCCCGGTCGGAATCTGCGGCAGCGGTCTCATTGACGCCATTGCCTGTGCGCTTGACACCGGGCTCGTCACCTCCTACGGCAGAATCTGCGACGACGGCGAACCCGAGGAGGATGAGTACAGTGATTTGTACCAAATTTTCGAAGACAAAATCAGCGAAACTGACGACGGAAAACTACAAATTGCACTAACCGACACCGTATTTTTACACGAATCCGATATCCGTCAGGTTCAGACCGCGAAAGCTGCAATTGCCGCCGGATCGCAGACACTTCTCTCATCCGCCGGAATTTCCGACAGCGAACTCGCGCATGTCTACCTTGCAGGTTCCTTCGGCGGCGGCATCGACAAGAAATCCAGCAGCCGCATCGGACTTCTTCCCGACATTGATCCCACAAAAATCACCGCCGTCGGGAACACTTCGGCGAAAGGTGCCGCCGGGTACATGCTCTACTCGAGTGTGCGGAATTCATTGAACGATATTCTCCTGAATTCGCGTTATACTGAGCTGTCCGGTTCCGCCGAATTCACCGAACTCTACGTCGACAACATGATCTTCGGGATCCCTGAATAACGAAAAAGCCCCCGATTTTCCGGCAGATTCACACCGGATCGGGGACTTTTCTGTTTACACCCGGATCATCCGCCCGAGCACGGTTGAATAAATATACACGCCGTCGATCGGCTCATTGAACAGCTCCGAGCAAATCTGACCGTAGTATTTCAGCTGATTTTTGTGCCGCTGACGGAGTTTTTCCTCCGCTTTCCGCTGATTTTTCCACTCATCCTGCGTCAGCGCGTCCGTTTTGTAATCAACCAGCACGAGCTTTCCGGTCTCAGGATCGCGATAAACGCAATCGACGACGCCCTGCACTGTGATTTTTACAGCATTTTCATCCAGCTGGCGCTTTTTTTCATCCGAATCCGTGAAATCAGCCGCCGGCATTCGATGGTTGAAGCGGAATTCCCGCTTTACGAACGGGCTTCGCAGCATCTTTTGCATGAGATCACTGCGTCGGAATCGCTCGATCTGCTGAATATTTATGAGTCCGCTTTCGTTCTCAGATAAGTATCCATCCGCAATCAGACGGTTCAGTTCTGTTTCATATCCGTACTCATTCAGATCCGCAAATCTGACAAACTGCATGAATTTGTGTGTTGCACTACCGCGTTCTCTTCCGCTGTCTTCCCGTGCTCCAAGCATGAAAGACGGCTTTTTCATTTCAATTTGCTCAGGCTCAGTCTCTTGAGTTTCATCCTCTGAGAGCTCAGAAATATTCACTTCGTATTCATCAAGAATCTCAGGATTCAAGCGCGAAACCGTCAGCTTCGACGGAATATTCTCGAGAAATCCATAGCCATATTCCCTCCCGAAACGCGCGGAAATCTCACAATTCTGAAGCTGATCGGGTAAATCCATTTCATTTTCATCGGTGATTTCCAGCGATTCCGTCTCAGATGCTGTTTCGGAATCAACAATCGTCAGAAGGAACGGTTTGTCGTTTTTGCACAAACCGCACGCTTGCAGAATCCATCCGATATAATTCTTCGTGTGTTCCACTGACCATCGATCCGCGTACACTGCCTCCCGTTCCGCCTCCTGAAGTTCCTTCTCCGGATCCTTCGTTTTCGCCGTGACAATCAGCCGGTTCCGCGCGCGCGTCAGTGCAACATACAGCATCCGCATCTCCTCAGCGATCGATTCGCGTCGGATTTTCTGCGCCACAGCACGCCGGATTAAGTTGTCGCACCGCACAAGCCCGGTCTGATCCGGGATGTACATGCCGAGCCCAAGCTCCTGATCGAACAGCATCGTTCCTTGTTCATCCCGCGCATTTCGTTGTTTTGCACATTCTGAGAGAAATACAACGGGATATTCCAGTCCTTTTGACGAATGAATGCTGATAATCTGCACGGCATCCGCATCCGTTGTGTCACTGCCGGTTTCCGCACCGGTCAGCGCGGTTTCCAGATATTCGAGGAAACCAGCGATTCCGTTTCTTCCGTCATAACCGCCGCTCTCGTACTGTTTCGCGAGTCCGCAGAATTTCTGAATCGCGCCGAGCTCGTTTCCGTTCCCGCGTATCCCTTTTTGAAGCTTGAGATCCGAGCTTTCAATGAGCTGTTCTAGGTATTTTTCGACTGAAATCCCCTCTGAAATCAGCTTCTGTCTGTTTATCCATTGAACCGTTTTTGTGCATTTTGACTTTTCGGCATCGGACACTTCCTCCGACTCCGCGAGATCAAGCAAGCCGTAGTAAAGCGGCATTTCTCCCGCAGCTTCACGAAGTTTCACCAAGTCACTCGCACTGAATCCGAACACTGGGGATCTCAATGCTCCGGCGAGATACACATCATTCAAGGGATTGTTCACCGTCCGCAGAATGCATATCAGAAGCATCACCGATGCATATTCATCCAGTGGTTTTGTTGTCCTGATCGCCGCCGGGACTCCGTTCATTGCGAGTGCCTCCACGTAGTCCTGACCATTCACCGAAGGACTACGCAAGATCACGGCAACATCTCCCGGCTTGAGGATCGCATTTCCCTCGGGCGAATATCGTCCAATCATTTCACGGATCCGCAGCGCAGTGTACCACGCCTCAGGATTTCGTTCAGCAACCGTCTGCGTATATTTATTCTCTGCATCCGCTTCCGGTTTCCGGATCAAGCAGACTTCAACCGGCACCTGCTCATGCGTACAATTCTTCGCGCAGACGAGCTCGTCCTGCTGCTCGTACGGGATGTCCGATTTTGCGAGTGTGTGCCGTGATACAAGGTTCACGAAGTCAATGACCGCGCGGTCGCATCGGAAATTCTCGCTCATGAAGATGGATTCTCCGTCCGATCCGCCGTTCCACTTCTGTCGGTATTCCGCAAACACGCTCGGTTCTGCGCCGCGGAATCGGTAAATCGACTGTTTGATATCGCCGACGATGAACCGGCTCGCTCTGCCGGAAATTGCCGCAAAAATCCTGTCCTGCACGCGGTTCGTGTCCTGGTACTCATCGATGAAGATGTACGCATATTTCCCGCCGATTTCGATCGCTTCCTCGGTCGGTTCGCATTCATTTTTCAGGAACAATTTTATCGCAAATTCTTCGAGGTCGTTATAGTCGATCAGGCTCTGCGAACGCTTTCTCTGCGCCAGTTTTGCCTCAAATTCAGCAATGACGCAAGCAGCCGCACGCAGAATCTGTGCTGTCCTGGACGCGAACATTCCGAGTTCACTTTCGTCCGCTGCGAAGAAATTCTCCCTCATGGAACCGAGATCCTTCTTCAGATCATCGCGGAAATCCTTGAATTCTTCCGACAGCTCCGTCTTGAATTTCGCCGTCAGAGTCCCGAGTTTCGGCGTTGAGTATCGGGCAAACAACGCTTTCAGATCGCTGTATTTGACGATTTCCGCTCTCAAATTCAGTACCAGATCATCAATCCATTCGCTGATGTATGCAAGATTCGGGCCATACTTCTCAAAGACCTTCTCTTCGTACGGCATCTCCTCCCGGAAGTATCGCGCGCGTTTTCCGTAATGCTCCGCGAAGGATTCCACAGCATGCAGCACTTCCAGACCGAGTGAAGTTTCCATAAAGTCCGATCTGGACGCGGCTATTTCATCCAGTCTTGATGCATATTTTACCAAATCTGCCGAGGATTTTCCGCACGCATGCAGACTGTCCGAAAGCCACAGAAGTTCCGCATCCACAGTCGATGTGTCTCTCACCTGTCCGATTACATCCGCGAGTTCCGTGAAAGTGGACGCATTTTCCGCATCAATCCGGTCATTTTCGAAGAAATCATCCACTGTATTCTTCATGCACTCCCGTTTCATCGCATCAACGACCTGCTGTTCGCCAATTTTGGCATCCCCTGCGATTCCGAGGACTCCGAAATACGGCTTCAGATTTTTGTATAAAAATGCGTGGATTGTGGATATTTCAGCCGACGGAATTTCCGCTGCCGCGCGGTTGATTCTTGCAGCAATTTCAGGATCCGTGTCACGGTATTTCGCCGCCGCTTCTCTCAGCTTCTTCGAAATTCTCTCGCGCATCTCACCCGCCGACGCTCTCGTGAATGTCACAATCAGCATTTCCGACAACGAAGCCCTGCCTTCCACGATGAGCTCTACAATTCTTCCGCTCAGAGTCGCTGTTTTGCCGGAGCCTGCCGCCGCCGAGATCAGGAGATTTCCGTCACCGTAATAGACCGCCTTTTCCTGCGCCGCGGTCAGTTTGATTTCAGCCATAGTTCAACCTCCTTTTCCCTCAATCCTGCCCAACGGTGCGCTTGCAGATGTATCTGTTTTAGCACCAGTCGCACGGGTTCCTATCACCGATCCGCATCGGTTCCGCGGACGCTTTCCCAGTCTTCATCTCTTCAAATATTTTGCACAAAATTGACTCAAGCTCCGTCTGTAATTTTCCGAATTCCTCAACCGTCGGGAGGCAGACCGTGCCGTTGAGTCCCTTGAATCCCGAGCTCGTGGACTTGATCGGCGCAAATTTTCCGCTGATTTCCGCATCCATGGCGCGCAGAATTTCTTCATCCGCGAGCACGATTCCGCTCTTTTCGATGGCGGATTTCGATTTTTCGACCGCTTCCTCCGGTGCGAGCATCTGTTTTTCCGAGAGCACTGCCGGACGAACGCTGAAATACACCGCGCCCGCGGGCAGAATTTCCGATTTTTCCACGCCCGGGAATCCGTTGTGCCACACCGAGAACAGGTAGATCAGCAGCTGGACACCGATGCCGCGCCGCACTTCATCAAGCGAAAACGACTTCGACCCGGTTTTATAGTCAACGATCCGCACGAACTGCCTGCCGTCCTCAGCGCGGTACAGATCCACACGGTCCACGACGCCGCGAAGCTGCACTTCATCCCCGTCGTCCATCCGTATATTCACTGCATCATCCGCATTTTTATTCACGCCAACCGGAAGTTCAAACGCAACCGGGCGGAATTTGCTCTGCTTCAGCTCGTCAACAAGCGCTCGCACAAAAACGAGGACATGCCGTCTCAGCCGCACAAAGAGGTACGTCAAGCGTCCGTCGAGGGCATTTCCCGTGTCCGGATTCGATGTTTTCGCGAGATCCCGGATGTAATCGCGGATGAACCGGTCGACGAGGTCCTCCAGAATCCGCCCGCCGTCCTCGTTCCGGTACAGTTTTTCCAGCTCCCCGGACGAAATTTCACTAAAAAACCGCTCGAGGATGCTGTGTATGAACGTTCCGATGTCCGGCGCCGAGATTTCCGCATGCGGTTCCGGCTGGATTTTCATGAGATATTTACAGCTGTAATTGAACGGGCACATCACGAACGACTCGATTTTACTCTGCGTCATCGGCATCCGCACGCGCCGTCCTTCTCCGTTTTCGCCAAATTTCACCCAACCGGTATGTACAGGATGTACAAAATCACGCTCCGCGGTCATCTCGATTTCCGAGTCAGCCCGTTCCGATTCCTCCGGATCTCTGCCGATCAGGCGCTCAAGCAAGGCTCTTTCCTCCGGTTTTGTCCGGCGCGAGAGCAGATATTCCGCCGTTGACGGGTGCCAGACGACTTCATCCAGCGGCATTTCCGCGAAGTTCGACACGCATCCGTCAAGGATTTTCTCGATCCGCGACGCGCCTTCGGACAGTTCACCGCCGTTTTCCATGGGAGCGAGCACGTATAAACATTCACCCGCCGACGCCGCAGTCCGGTAGTACATGAAGTACTCGCGCGCCGTTTTCGTCAGCTTGTCCGGGCTACCGAGCGTCACGCCGACACTTTCCAGACGCACGCGGTCGCGGTCATCGAAGAACATATCGTCCGACACCGTCCCGGGGAATTCACCCGCCACCGAGCCGAGCATGATGACGCACTTCACCTCATCGTAGCGCACCCCGGACGAGCTGCCGAGCACGACTTCGTCAATCCCGGTGGGAATCGTTCCGACGTCCATGGACTGCGCGACGCGCATGAAAAGTCCGGCGAATTTTCCGGCGTCGAGCGTCGTTCCGTCGAGAGCAAACACAATTTTGTCGAGAATTTCGCACACAGGATCCCACGAACGCTCCGTTTTTTCGGCATCCGCGGGCATTCCGAGCTCACGATACGCCGCCGCTCGCTTCTTCACGGACTCCATGACGCGATATTCTTCGGCAAATTCCACAATACTTTCGGCAATTTCACGAACGTCCGCGAGCTTTGTTTTATGATTTTCATCCGCAAACACGGACAGCAGTTTCACAAGCGGAGGAACAATATTCGCCCGCGCACGGTTGGCAAGCTCCAGGATGACGCGGTCGCGGTCGGTGATTTCCGTCTTGTATCCGGACGGGTTCATGCGCCACTCGTTGCCGTAGGTCTTCCTTCCGCGGAGGTTCCACGTCTTCGTGTAGATCTCGAACACCTCCGCCTGCATCGGGAACTCGTCATCGAGCGACGCCGGCGTCATTCCGGTTTTGATGAGGCGGATCATATCCTTCCTCTGCCACCCGTTCGCGCCGACCATGAGTGCACTGTACACGAGTCTGACGAGCGGAGACGCGCTGACTTCCGTGGATTCCGACATGAAACAGCGGATTCCGTGCCGTCTGAGTGCCGCATCGACGATTCCTTCGCGGGATTTCATGTTCCGTGCGACGACGGCGATTTCCGAGTATCGATGTCCCTCCTGCACGAGCCTGTCGACGAGGGATGCACACAGCTCCGCTTCGTCGTACACGTCCGCGCACCGGATCACGCGCACACGGCGGTTTTCGGGCATGTCAACCTCCGGCACGTCCTCCGCGTAGTTGAAGAGATACCGCTCGACGGCGCAAAGCTCCGGATTGTCCGCGTGTCGGTGGTTCTCTTTCAGCTGAACAAAATTCACCTCACGACCGGCACGTGCCGCCAGTGTTTCCGCCGTTTTCAGGAATGCACGCACCTCACCGAACTGGATTTCATCGCGGTTCTCGCCGTGGGACGAGCAGGCAAAGCTCACATACACTTCGTCGGTTTGCTGAAAAATGTACCCGAGGATGCGCTCCTCCGCCTTCGTGAGCGAGAAGAACGAATCGATGAACACCGCTTTTCCTTTGAAATACGGGTGCCGTGCCAGCTTATCGCCGAGTTTGTTCAAGAGATCGCCGCGGTCGATGTATTCCCGGTGCAGAATCGCGTTATACGCCGAGTACACCAGCACAGCATCGCGCAAACGAGCCGCAAGTCCGCCTTTTTTCTTCCGTTTGTCCCCGTCATCCGCGTCGTCACCGAGGTTTTCCAGCTGGATCAGCGCGGCTTCGGCTTCTTCCGGCGTGATTCCGGAGTTTTTCAGCTCATCGACCGCCTGCATCAGGGTGGGAATGTTCCTGTCCTCGCGTCCGTCGCAGTTATTGTACACCGCCATCTGATCCCACACGGAGACCATGGCACGCCAGATCAGGAGAGTCCGCACGCCCTCATCGACGAGGGTATCCGCGAGCCCGCCGTATTCCCGGAAGACGGAGTTGGACAAGCGCGTGAAGTTCGTGATCTCGAGACGCAGATTCGCCGACGGCGGCAGGAGCTCCGCGAGCTTCGTTTCCCACGCCACGGTCTGCTGTTCCGGGACGATGACGACGATCTCCCGATCCGTTTCCGCCACGGTTTCAGCGATTTTCTGCCGGATCCACGTGGTTTTTCCGCTTCCCGCGCGTCCGGTGATAAAGTTGAGCATGTTTTACCTCTTATAACAGCAAACCGCACGTCAGATGGATTGACGCACGGTTCACGGGTTGATTCTGATTGGATTCAGCGTTAATTTTCTAATTAAGCGTTAATTTTCAATTAAGTCTTAATTTTCTAATTAAGCGTTAATTTTCAATTAACGGAATGATTACCTTGCCGGCAATGGAGCTGGAAGCCCAAGTATCGTACGGGCAGACGAACGTGGAGCCGACGGACATGCAGACGTGAACGCCGCACTGACCCGTGAAGCCGGTCTGACCTGCGGTACCGATCTTCGCACCTCGCTCAACGGTATCACCGACTGCGCAGTCCACGGAGCCCATGTTATAATACCATGTTTTCAAACCCCAGCCGTGTTCGATGACGACCATGTAGCCGGTGTAGTCCATGGTTCCGGCGAATACGACCGTACCAGCGTTTGCCGCGACGACGTCGGTACCAGCCGCAGCGGTATAGTCAACACCATTGGAGCGATAGGTGGGAGCGGTCGCGTTGTTGAGGTAGATATCGCGTCCGAAGCCTCTCTGTAAGGTACCGGAAACACCTTCGAGGAAGTGACCGGAGAAGGAGCGGGTATCGGAGCCGGTTGCCATGAGTTCAGCAGCCTTGGCATTGAACGCCGACACAGCCGCATCGGAGAATGCCGAAGAAACGATGGTCTGATCGACATAGTAGCTGGAGGAATTGATGCCGGCGTTGTCCACGTTGAGCACCAGATCCTCGGACGCGCCGCCGTAGCTGAGGGTGAGCGTATATGTACCGGAGGGAATGTCAGTGGAGATGGGAAGGAGACCTACCGCCATATTGCTGCCCGCGGGATAGAACACGGGAGCGGGATTGCCCACCATCGTGGAAGAGAATCCGATCTTGTCGGGCTTGGTGACGTTTTCGACGGTGATTGCAACGAATCTGCCGGCGTAGACGCTGTTCATGCCGAGCCAGAATTCAGCGGGAGCGGTGACGAGGGATGCGAAATTATACTTGATCTCGCCGCAGTAGGGCTTATCGGCAACGGTGTACCACTTGGCATGCACTTCGACGTTGACCTGCTTGGTGGTATCGAGCCGGAACGTACCGAGCGCGTCCATGGTATCTTCAAAGAGCACATTGCCGTCGGCGTCGGTAACTATGACCTTGCAGTAGTCGGGAACCATATCGAACGCGAGATTCAGACCGCCCTCGAGTTCATACGCTTCCAGATCAGCGAAGACCTGACCGGCGGTTTCGGCGTCGACATATTCGCCGTTGTAGTTGATGTACTGCCACACAGCCTCATCGGGTGTGACGTCGTATTCCCCGGAGAGAGACAGCACGGGCATAGCGGATTCGGTATAGAGGCTTTCCGCGTACTGGCTGGAGAGGAAGGTTTTCGCGTCGGTTTCGGCGATTTTATAGGTGGTACCGTTCGCGGCGCGGAAGTAGTTGGTTGCGGGATCGGTGGAGAAATAGAAGTCGTATTCCTCGTCCTGCACGTTATTGGAGATGGTGATATGGTAGCATCTCTGACCCAGCAGGGAGTCCGGGAGTGCGGGAATCTGCTGTGCTCTTTCCTTCACGCCGAGGAAGAAGTCAATGAGGGTATCCGCTTCGTCGCCTTCCGCTTCCTTTTCGAGCGTGACGTTCTTCTGATTCACGTCGCTGATGGAGATTTTCACAGCGGTTTTCTGGTCAACGGGCGCGTTCTGTGTCTGCTGGTAGCTTGCATAAGCGACCGCGGACGGAATGAAGCACGCGAGCAATACGAGGATGAGGATCAGCTTGTTTTTCACGGGCAGTCCCTTCCTTTCGAGGATTCTTTTGTTTTGGTTTTGGTTTGGGGTTTGGCTTACAGCCGGTTGGTTTTGCCTAAAGCGTTAGGGAGCTATTGTAGAAAAGCTCCGCTTTTCGATTTGATTTATACGCCTGCGCGGCGGGCGCAAGAACCCTCCGCAGCCGGGCTCTTGATTCGGCTGCCAGGAGTGCCTGGACCCAAGGCTCCGCCGGGCGAGAGATTTATAACGTGCAGTTGTGGTTTTTAGCGAACATACCTTATTGTAAGGGACACTCAGTTCCCTCGATAAGCTCAGCCTGCGGCGGCGAGATTTGGGCGGTTCGGGCACTGACAGTCACGTT
>JAFTPW010000029.1:0-2664 GCA_017463075.1 Clostridia bacterium | reverse complement strand
GTCATGTGCATGTGCGAACGCGAGGACGGCATCCTTGTCCACATTTCCGCCGCCGAGCGGGAGGTGATCGCCTTTTTCGTCCGACGCATCGTGGAAATGCATGTGACGGAGTCTGCCGGCGTTTGCGAAAATCAGCTCCTCGTCGCGCCGTCCTGCTTTGAAGCTGTGACCTGTGTCAAGCGTCAGCCCGAACGCGGGACTCTCGAGAAGCACATCCAGCGCGGCTTTGTGAAAATCCGTATAACCGTTACAGTTTTCGATGAGAATCTTTACATCACTGCCGCCGACAGCATCCGTGCATTCGTCGCGGAAACGGGTCATGAGATCAAGATATTCACCGCGGTACCGGTCGTAGAGATTCACTTTTTCCGTCGGCAGGGTGAAGTAGTCCCCTTTGGAAAGATGCATGTTCAGCACCGGAATTCCGCAGGATTTTGCCAGAGCGACGGTTTCGGTGACGGTGCGCCGTGCGGCTTCGCTGATGTACGGATTGAAATCACACGGATTGAGAAACCCGTCCAGATGCACGGTGTAGAAAATGCCGTATTCCGCCGCCGTCCGGTTCAGCGCATCGGGATCCAGCGAATCCGGCTGATACATCGGCAGACCCATGTTCAGCTCCACGAAATCCAGCCCGAGCGAGCGGCACAGCGCGGATGCCTCAGCCAGAGAAGCGCATTCCAGAAGAACCGGCATTCCGAATCTGATTTTCTTCATACTATATTATGTCCTATATTATGTCTTACTTTGCATGCTGTGCGAGAATGTCCGCGGTTTTGATGACATCCCCGGCACCCATGACGATAATCATGTCTCCGTCCCCGGCAAGCTGTTCCGCCATTTCTGCGGCAGAAGCAAAGTCCGGTGCGCAGGAGGAAGTCAGACCGCGGGAAGCGATTGCGTCGGAGAGGGCAGCGGAGGATACGCCGTAGATATTGGTTTCACGCGCGGGATAAATGTCGCAGAGGATGAGATTGTCAATGCCGCTGTCCGCAAATGCAGAGGTGAAGTCGTCAAACAGTTCCGCGGTGCGGGAGAAGGTGTGCGGCTGGAAGACAACGTGCAGCTTGCCGCGGCAGATTTTCTTTGCACCCGCAAGGGTCGTCGCGATTTCCGTGGGATGATGCGCGTAGTCGGAGTAAACGGCGGCGCCGGATTTTGTTGCGGCAACCTTTTCCATGCGGCGGCAGATGCCTTCGTAAGCACCGAGACCTGCCGCGATTCTGTCAGCCGGAATTCCGACCGCGTCACATGCAGCAAATGCCGCAAGCGCATCGGCAAGGCTGTGTTCACCGGGAACCGCCAGCTTCACATGCGCCGCAAATTGTCCGTTTTTCAGGACGTCGAACGCCGCAAATCCGTCGGAGAGATCCTCGTTTGCTGAGGTGAACATGGCGTCGGGATTGTTTCTGCCGAAGGTGACGGCGTGACCGCGGTATCCCTGCATCGCCAGACGGCAGTTTTCGTCGTCGAGGTTGATGACCGCAAATCCGTCCTCGCCGGTGATGTTCATGAAGTTGGTGAAGGACTCGCGGATCTGCTCAATGGAAGAGAAATAGTCCACGTGGTCCAGCTCGATGTTCAGCACAATCGCCACGGACGGGAAGAAATCGAGGAAGGAATCCATGTACTCGCACGCTTCAAATGCGAAGTAATCGTTCGAGCCGATCATGTCGACGGTGCCGGTTTCCTTCATCGGTGCGCCGTTGAGAACGGTCGGGTTGTACTGCCCGTGGGACAGAATCCGCGCGACCATGCCGGTTGTGGTGCTCTTGCCGTGCGTGCCGGAGATGCCGATGCGGTGGGTGTATCCGGACATGATGTAGCCGAGGAAATCCGCACGGGAAATCCGCGGAATATTATGCATTCCGGCGTATGAATATTCAGGATTGCTCTCGGGCATGGCAACGGTGTAAATCAGCGCGTCGCAGTCCTTCAGATGCTCTTCGGATTCCTCGTAATAGACGGTGACGCCCATTTCCTCGAGCTTGCGCGTCAGGTCGGAGGGCGTGCGGTCATAACCGGAAACCCGGTGTCCGCGGAGGTGGCTGATGTGCGCGAGAGCGTTCATGCTCACACCGCCGATGCCGTCGAAAAACAGATTCTTTCTGCCGTTGAGAATGGAGGCGATTTTGTCCGGTCCCAGATGTGTATTCGGTAAAGCCATGGTGTGCCTTTCTTTCGGTAAATTCAGTATTCCGGAGGCGTCAGAGCATCAAAAATGCCCAGCGTATTCCTTATACACCCATATTATATCATATTTCAGAAAAAAAGATACATTCAATTTAAAAATTATTTATGAATATCATGAATCACCGTCATAAAAGTGGTGTATAATACAATCACAACCAAAGAAAAATTAAAAGAGGGAAAAACTATGGTTATCACAGACATTAAAGTCAGAAAACTTTTTGAAGAAGGACCGATGAAAGCGATCGTTTCCGTAACATTCGACGATCAGCTCGCACTGCACGACATCAAAGTCATCAGCGTACGCGACAAGAATTTCATCGTGATGCCCAGCCGCAAGAATCCCGACGGAACATACCGCGACATCGTTCACCCCATCCACGCGGAATTCCGTTCGATGCTGGAGGATGAAGTCATCAAGGCATACGAAGCGGAGCTTGTAAGAGCAGCTGCGGAATCGGAAACCGAGGCTAT
>JAFTPW010000001.1:0-10023 GCA_017463075.1 Clostridia bacterium | reverse complement strand
CTGATGTCTCTGTAAACGTCATTCAGAAGCTCAGATTCATTTTCGTTCATTTACCCCCACCTCCCGATCAGATGAAATGACAGGATCAGAGAATATTCTTCTTTAGGTTCTATTTTACTACACCCCGAAGGACAAGTCAAAACCCGGAGTCCTTGCGTTTGTCCATGAGATAGCGAAAAAAACACGCCATACAGAGAAATCTATACAGCGTGTTTAGTTATGTGTGAGTTCAGATCAGACGGAATTGTTCTGTGTAGTATGTGATCTGCTCCTCCGTGAGCGAACCGAAGTTATCCTCCGTCAGTCCTGCTACGAGAAACGTGCCTGCGATCACATCGTAAATCTGCCCGTTTTCATCGAACAGCGGACGGTTCCATGGCAGACCGATCAGCTTGCCTTCGTCGTTGCAGATCTTATGTTGTGATCCACATAACGTCTGTAATGTGGAGTCGTGTATTATGTTAAGCATAAAATTAAACCTCCTGAAAAATAGAGTAAAATAGTTCAAAACCTCCTGAAACAGAGTACATTTTTAATTCACAGTAATATGGTACTCTACATAACACTGGCAGGAAAAAACAACCGCCAGAAAACTAACAGGAGGAATATCGATATGGATATCTCAAGAAAAATACTCATCAAAGATCTGATGAGAGAGACAGAAGAATATCTGCTTGGAAAAGGATATCGAAAAAGCACATTGGGAGTATACAAAGCTACATGGAACCGATTTGCCGCATTTTCAGCTTCCGAATACTACGACCGCAAAAAAGCAGAAGCATTTCTTCTACAGTATTTCGGAATTGATGTCAGGAGGATTGACCAGAAACTTGACATGAGGATGCGTCATGCACTGCGGCACATGAATTCTCTGGAAGAATTTGCTCAGAGCGGAAGTGTGTGCAGGCGTAAAATTCGCAGTCTTGCCATACCTCCGAATGAAAAGTTCAATTTGTTTTTTATCGGCTATCTGAACCATCAAAAACAGTGTGGCTATTCTGGATACTGGGTAAAAAACACGGAAGCAGCTCTGAAGATATTTTTACTTGCAGTTCAAAGTGTCGGAATAACCGGACCGACAGAGATTGATGCAGATACTATTCGGATGTTTGATGACATACTTTCTTCCAACCAGGATATTTGCGCTAACACGCGCAGGGAAAGATGCAGAAAGGTCGGTGCTTATTTGAATTGGCTGTATCAGCAAAAGATAACCGAAAAAGATTTCTCACTGCTCCTCCCCAATATTCGTCGCACCCCGCCTGCACTTCCCATTGTGTGGAGCGAAGGGGATATTGAAAGAATACTTGACACCATTGATACTGCTAATCCGGTAGGCAAAAGAAACTACGCAATATTTTTGCTGCTTGCAAGAACAGGTCTTAGAATCAGTGACGTTGTTAGTCTGCAATTTGACAATATTCACTGGAGCAAAAACTGCATACAGATTATTCAGCAAAAAACCGGAAATATGCTGAGTATTCCGCTGAGCAAAGAAATTGGAATGGCGATTGTATCGTATCTGAAATACGGCAGGCCTGTTTCCGGTTCTCCATATGTATTTTTAGGGCACAATGCACCTTTTGAGCCGCTGCACTATCATAACAATTTTAATGTTGAAATGAAACGCTATATGCGAAGAGCAGGTATCGTTACGCCGCAGCAAGGTCATACGGGAGTACATTCTATCCGGCATTCTTTTGCCACCAATCTTCTGAAAAAAGGTGCTTCGGTAGAAAATATTTCTCAGATTCTCGGTCACAGTGATATCAATGTGACCGAAACTTATCTGAGAGTAGATATCGAACAGCTTCGGCTCTGTGCTTTGGAACTGGAGGATGTGCAATGAAAAACTTTACATTCAACAGTGCACTTGCTCCTATGATGAATGCTTATGCTGAGAACAGAAGCAAAGAAGGATATACCTGCTTGAATCATATGTACTATCTGCAGGAATTTGATAAGTTGGTGGAACAGAACTTCAATTTCCCCTATGTAACCAAAGAAGCCATTGAGGCATGGGATACTTTGAAACAGAATCTTGCAAGCGGTACAAAAATCGCCCGTCACAATACTATCCGTGCATTTGCAGTTTTTGCGTTCGCAAGAGACGGGATCTCCTATGTTCCGGATACCAGTCGTCTCAGGAATACTTCTACATATTCACCGCATATTTTCACGGTGAACGAAGTCCATCGTTTGATGGATGCAGCCGATCATTTGCCGATTCGTTCAAATGCTCCGCTTCGGCATCTGGCTATTCCCACGATTATCCGGATGCTGTACTGCTGCGGATTCAGGATCGGTGAAGTTCTGAAACTCAAACTGGAGGATATTGACTTTGAAAATGGTGTTGTTACTGTTCATGAGGGTAAAGGCGGAAAAGACAGACTGGTTCCGATGAGTCGGGATCTTTCTGTATACATTCGAGAATATCTTGAAAAAATACCGCAGAGCAGTGAGTGGGTATTTCCGACGCTTAACGGTCACTATGCAAGCGGAACTGTATATCAGAATTTTCGTGAACTGCTGTATATGAGCAATATCCCTCACACTGGAAACGGTCCCCACGTACATGATTTCAGGCATACCTTCGCCGTCCATACGCTTGAAAAACAGCTGGCGTTGGGATATGACCCTATGGTAATCATGCCAAGACTCGCAGCATATCTGGGACACAAAAGTTATCGTGAAACCTGCTGGTATCTGCATCTGACGGTTGCTACATTTCCGGAACTGTCAGCGAAACTTGATTCTGCTTTTTCTGGGATCATTCCCGTTGGCGGAGGTGACTGTTATGAAGAAGACTGATTTCACCAAAGCTGTCACGGAATATTTTGCATCGTATCTTCCGATAACCTGCGGAGTGAGTCATAACACCTGTGAATCTTATCGTGATACCTTTCGGCTCCTGCTACAGTATTTTCATGAAGAAAAAGGAATTACTGCAAACAGTATTGATCTTAAGCTGATGGACTTGAAGCTGATATCCGACTTTCTGGATTGGCTGGAAACGAAGCGGAATGTTTCGGTATCAACAAGAAATCAGAGATTAGCGGCATTGAAAGCCTTTTTTCGTTACGTTCAATATCGTTACCCGGAATATATGGAGAACTACATCAACATTATGAATCTGCGACCGAAGAAGCATGAAAAAACGTTAATCCCTTTTCTTAAGGAAGACGAAATCAAGCTTCTGTTTGAACAGGCAGATACAACCACTACTCATGGACTCCGCGATCTTGCACTGATGGTTCTTCTGTATGATTCAGGTGCCAGAGTACAGGAACTGGCGGATCTGCGACTGAAGGACATACGGCTTACTCATCCTGCCACAGTGATATTGACAGGAAAAGGCAACAAAGCACGACAGGTTCCGCTGATGAAAGATACCTGCAAACTCATGGATCAGTACATCCGAACATTCCATGTGAAAGATTCGCCGGGAGAAACCCCGCTGTTTTTTAATTCAGACCGAAAAGCTCTCAGCCGCTTTGGTATCACATATATTTTAAAGAAGTATGCCGAAAAAGCAGCTCCTGCTCTTGATCCGAAACAGATTACGCCACATGTTTTCAGACATACAAAAGCAATGCATCTGCTGCGTGCAGGTGTTAACATGGTTTATATACGTGACTTTCTTGGTCATGCAGATATTTCAACCACAGAAGTTTACGCACGGATAGATGCTGAAATGAAGCGAAAGGTTTTTGAAAAATCCGTGCCGAATTACACACCGGAAACGGTTATGCCTTGGGAGGAGGATGAAGATTTATTACAATGGCTGAACAACTTTGCAAAAAGAACATTTTGATTATGTGGAGTTGTTTGCTTGAAAATGCCCGAAAAACCGGGCATTTTTCGATGTCACTTCACATTTTACTGGACTCCACATTACAAATCTTATGTTGTGATCCACATAACATCTGCAACGACGAAGGCAAGCTGATCGGTCTGCCGTGGAACCGTCCGCTGTTCGATGATGACGGGCATATCTGCGATGTCATCGCCGGTACGTTTCTCGTGGTCGGGCTGTCCGAAGACGATTTCGATTCCCTGACTGACGGGCAGATCGATAAATTCACGGAGGTGTTCCGCCAATATTTCTGATCAGGCACATGGAAATCTTCCGGGAGCTATTTCATGATTTCTCGAAAGGTAATTTCCATTGAAAAAGATTACAATATATCCGTAAATACAGCATGGGAGGTGCCGATATGTCAGAAATTTCGGATTTTGCCGACATCTATCAGGAAATCGCCAGAAAGACCAGCCCCGAAACCGCGGTTGAAATCCACCGGCTGTTCAAAGGGCAGCAGATCCTATTTCCGCAGAAGCTGTACAGCAAGGAATACATATACCGCTACATCCGGCAGCACTACAACGGCAGGAATGTCCGTGAGCTGTCCGTGATGTTCGGGTATTCCGACCGGAGAGTACGGCAGATCATCAAGAGCATCTTTTGCGGGTGAACCTGCTTGACGGCAAAGCAAAAAGCACAGGAACAACGCAAAATTGCTCCTGTACTTTTTTGTATGGTTTCGCTTGATTCAGGTTCAGCCGATACGTACCGTCGCCATCGCAAACGGATCGAGAGTGAGTGTGATGCTTCTGCCGTTCACCTTGCAGGGTGCGAGAACGTGGCGTTCGGTGATATCGACGATTTCCGCATGCGCGGGTTCGGAAAGCAGATCGGACAGCGTGAGGGTGATTTCTCCGCCGACGCCTGCATAGTCGGAGAGACGGATGATATAACCGCCGTCCTCACCGTTCTTCACGCCGGAAATCATGACGGAATCGCGGTTTTCGTCAGCCACACGGACAAGGGAGCCGCACATGGGAAGCGTACCGCCTTCATGCCGGATGCCCGCGTTGAATGCGACGGGATGCACGTATTCCACAGCCAGCCGCTTCTGCTCTTCCTGCGCGCACACACCGACGCCGATGTTGATGTGATGGATGCACCGCTCGGGCTTGTAGTCCGGGTCGAAGGATGCGCGGATGAGCGTGACGGCACCTGCATTTTCGTGACCGCGGAAACCGTACTTGGTATCGGTGACGAGGAACGCGGAATTGCCGCCGCCCGCATTGTTGATCCGCATGAAGCTGTTGCCGGGAACATCGTGCGGGATATCTTCCCGGTCGATGAAGCCGAAGGGGATGTCGTATCTGTAATTCTCTGCGGTATAAGCAACGGGCAGATAGAAGTTGAGCTGAGGGATGTAGCTGCCGGTGCCGAGCTCGTTCCAGTCAACGTCAATGTGGAAATTGATGATCCGGGATTCGCCGCGGAGCTCCGCTGTGACGGTAAGAATATTGGAGGCAAACTTGATTTCGTAAACGAGATAACGACGCATGCCGGTGACTCTGTAATCCTTGAGCCGGACTTCGCGGTCGGCTGCATTGAGGTCTTCCACGCTCATGTACGGGCCGACTCTCCATGACGTCATGCCGTAGCGCGGTTTTTCCTTGATGTAGCGGAAAATCGCGGAAGGCTTGTCGGGCGTGACGATCTTTTCGCCGGTCTCCTTGTCAGTCAGCTCAACCATCGCCAGCGTGCAGGGATCGAATACCGCTTTGATTTTTTTGTTTTCGAGAACACAGGGCGTATCGCCGTAGGTATCGCGCCATCCGCCGACCGTAGCCGACGCAATGCTTCCGATACCGGTGTATTCCTTCAGACTGAGGATGTACGTGGAATAGCCGAATGCGGTAACCTTTGCCTGAATCAGGAACTTGACGAACCAGTGACCCCAGTATCCGCTGCCGCTGTTCAGAATTTCGTGGGGAATCACATTGCCGCAGGCATCGGTGAACTGCGCGAGAGAAAGGTCGTATTTATAATCCCATACGGTGATTTCGACGGCTTCTTCCCTGTCGTACATGGTGCTGTTGAAGAGGTGGATCACACGGGTCTTGCCGCGTCCGCGTTCGGTCTGCGGGAAACGGTAACCCTGAGAGTGTTCCACGCCGAATCCGACACCGCCGCCCTCGGACACAGTGAAATTGTTTTCGTCGAAGGGTACGGAGGAGGTGTCGATGCTGTCCGCGATTTCACGCATGGCGCTGTTTGCGGAGATATTGATGCCCGCAAGCGAATCCTGGAATCTGCCGAGCGCATATTCGCGGGTTTCGATGATGCCGGAGCCGGGAAGAATGTCGTGGAAGTGGGTGAAGAGGATGTTTTCCCACGCCGATTTGTGAATCTCGGTTCTCGTCGGAGCGCCGGTGAGTGCCGTGGATGCCGCCGCATAGAATTCGGATTCGTACGCGCGGTCTTCTGCGATGCGGTTTGCCATCTTCACCCTGCTCTGGGAGGTGTAGCATCCGGTGAATACGAAGTTGATCTCGCGGTCGGTTACCGGGAAGTTTTCGCGGACTTTGTTGATTTCATCAAAGAACTTGGGGAAGGTACCGAATGCAAGGGTCGGGTACAGCGGGAAGGTCATGTCGTCCAGAAGACGCTCGATGTCGTTTCTGGTAGGTCCGCCGCCGTGGTCACCTACGCCGTAGACAAACAGATTCACGTTCGTTTTGTTCTTCTGACAGTACAGAGGCGTATCGATGAACTCACAGACGCCGATGGAGCCGTTGTAACTCTTGTTGTCGCGGTAAACGAGAACTTCCTTGCCGGACTTTGCTCTCCAGCGGTAGATGTCAGCCTGATCGTCGTTGGCTCTCATGTGATAGTAGTAGTCAACGCCGCCGTTCCGGTCGATTTCGGGGCAGTTCCAGTTGTGTCCGAAGGTATCGGGCGAAAAGTCAATGCGGATGGAATCGGGATCAATGTCGAACAGATCACCGAGATACCGCTTGGTATAGAGAATATGGCGCGAGAGGGATTCGCCGTTGGGCATATTCTTGTCGGTTTCGGTCCATGCCGATGCAGAAATCTCCCATCTTCCCTCGTGGATGCGCGCCTTGATTTCGTCGATCATTTCGGGGGCGAACTTTTCAATGATCCGGGCTGTGTTCACTTCTTATTATTTATAAATATCCCCTGCCGCAAAGTCAAGACAAATCGTGCCGGACTGCAAAGTTTTCACATAAACGGAAAAAACTGCCGCATCACAGGAAATTCCCATGACACAGCAGTTTTGCGTTTGGGTCACTGATCTCGGAACTTTGCCCAGCGGCGGATGCAGAGAGCACAGACCGCAGTGCCGAGTCCGGCGATGACTGCCCACGAAACGATGATGAAATACCATCCGAAGGCTTCGGACAAATGCGCAAATCCGTAGGTGGACAGCGCGCTTCCGACATAGGTGCAGGCATTGAGCGCACCGGATATGGTGGACACCCTGCCGTACCGCTTGAAGTGAACGGGCAGACGGCTGATGAGCATCAGGTTGACGCCGTGCATCGCTCCGGTGATGATTGCCATCATGAGCGCGGAAAGAAGCATGCTTGACGAGAAAACCGGAATGATGATGAGTGCGGATACCGCGGAGACACCGTAGAGAATGGCGGCGGTTTTCAGCTCGTTTCCGATTTTCTTCTGGATTGCAGACCCGACGGACACGCTCATGATGCTGAAGATCGGGAGGATCACAGCGGTCAGGATGGAAACATGCGAGCCGAGATCAAACACCTCGCTGATGTAGGTGGGCATCCATGTGGAAATACCGTCGCGGAGAATTCCCTGTAAAATGATGCCGATCATGACGATGAAAATACCGGATCGGATGAGAACGGCACCGCTGACGGACGTTTTGTTCTGTGTGGGATCGCCGCCCGGTTTCGCCGCACCGGAGGAGACATTCCGGGTTCCGGTGAGCCAGAGAAGAACGGTAACAAATCCTGCACTGCCGCAGATGAGGAATACCGTCCGCCAGTCGGTGAACAGAATCACCACGGGAGCAAGCAGATACACCGCGATGGTTGCGATGGATGCCGCTGCGGATACGGACACGGAGGCGGAGGAATAGGTGTTTTCATCGAGATTTTCCGCCATGATGCGCACAAGCGGCGGCCACAGCATTGCCTGAAAGAATCCGTTGAAGCACCAGAAGACCGTCATCACCGTGATATCGGGCAGCACGGACATGAGAAGATTCGTCAGAGACGTACAGCAGAGTCCGCCCGCAATCAGGTAACGGGGCGAAATCTTATCCCCCAGCCAGCCGGAAACAAGCTGTCCGAGACCGTATGTAATGAAACTGCCGGTTACGGCGATGCTGGCAGTGCTTTTTGTGATTTCAAGGTCGGCAATGATTTCCACGAGCACAGCCGCGTAGTCGATCCGTGTGAGATAGCTGGTGAAGTAGACGAGACAGCAGAGAAAGCAGAAATACGCAGTACTGCGGTCACGGATGTTTTTGTTTTTCATAGATATTTTACAGTCATTTCGATTCTGCGTTTCGGCAGATGAGGTTATAAGCTTACTGGTTGAAGATGATGTCGTCCACAAGCTTCTTGGAAGTCTTGTCGAAGGCACTGGTCAGACATTCAGACCTCGGCAAACTGCGAGCATCACCGCGGTCAGAACGATCCGGAGTTTTTTCATGTGAAATACCTCCATGAAGTATGATTTGATAAAGGTTCAGGAGCGAGGAATTACCTCAATTTTATCCCTGTAATCATTATATATTATTTTAACGATTTGTCAATCATTTTCACACGAAATCGGCGCATCGCCGTAATAATGTAACCTTCATCGCAAACTCCGTTCCGACGATGTCACTCCTGCCCGACAAGTTCGCATCCGGCGAGATTACAGGGCGCGTCATCATGATCGGCGGTGAAATTGACGTCAAGAACCGCTTTGCCATCGGTGCATCCGCGGCGGAAACCATGAAGCAGTTCTGCGCGGATCTCGCCTTCATCTCCTGCACGGCGGCATCGGCACGCGGCGTCTCCTCCTACGACCTCGACGAAAGCGGCTTCTCGTCCGCAATTCTCGACTGCACCTCCTCTGCGGTTCTCATTGCGGAAAGTGAAAAGCTCGGCAAGAACTCCGTGCACCGCTTTGCTTCCCTGTCGGATTTTTCAGCCGTCATCACCGACGATCAGAACCACGTCCCCGGAGACATTCTGGAGCTGCTTGAGAACTCCGACACCACGCTTACTGTCGTGAAAATGAATTGAAAATACCGGAAGGACCTGCCGTCATCCAGTGACAACAGATTCTTCCGGTGTTTTTCTGCCTTTATCTCCGCTCAATGAACTCGATCACGCTCTCTTTGGGAATCCGCCAGCGGCTGCCGATTTTGAATCCGTCGATCTGCCGGGTATGCAGAAGCGCAAGAAGGGTGTTCTTCCCTATTTTCAAGAGCCCACAGCACTCACGGAACGTCATAATCTCGGGGATATTTCTGTACATTCTGAAAACCTCCTTTCGGATTTCGGTTTATAACAGTGTTCGCTGTTCTCTGCCGCTCCGCATCGGTCTGCGCATCTTCCTTCATTTTGTTTATATATTATTCCTCCGGAACCAAACCAATACAAAACCATCAGGAGGAATCCAACAATGAGCAAAACCCTTGTATGCCGCTTCTGCCGAGCGGAACTCAGCACAGCCGAAGCCCACGAATTTGACAGCACCATCCTGTGCGATCATTGCCTCGAAGAACGCACCACGTTATGCGACTGCTGTCTTGACAGGATCTGGCGGCACGAAGCAGAAGGAAACCCGACCTACACCCTCTGCCGCTACTGTTACGAAAATAATTACGTCTGCTGTGCCGACTGCGGCGCGCTGGTTCACAACGATGACGCGCACTACACGGACGACAACGACGAGCCGTACTGCCAGTCCTGCTACGACAAACTTTGCAGTCAGGCAATCCATAACTACCACTACAAGCCTTCGCCGATGTTTTTCGGTGAGGGTTCTTTGTTTATGGGAGTCGAGCTGGAAATCGACCGCGGCGGTGAGGATAACTCCAATGCGGAGAAGATTCTTGCCGTTGCAAACCGTGAAGCTGACAGAATCTACTGCAAGCATGACGGGTCACTGGATGACGGATTCGAGATTGTCAGTGAGCCGATGACTCTGGACTATCACATGAACCAGATGAACTG
>JAFTPW010000282.1:0-16360 GCA_017463075.1 Clostridia bacterium | reverse complement strand
GCTTGCTCCTCCCGCCGCACAATTCCCGCCGCACAATATACCTACCGCACACTCCCGAATCATACGAAATGCCTGTCCGGGTGAGGTGTACATGCCGTGGGAGGAGCAAGCCCCTCCCCTACCGGGATTTGAAAATTGCGGACAGGGGGATGTGATGCCTGTGTTGTTCGGCGGATGCATCATACATGCCGGTTCCTGAAATACCATCTTGCGGGATTTTCAAGGATATACTTCCGTCGTGTGAGGTAATCCTCCCGGTCGCGGATGATGTGTTCTGCATACGAGCGCTGAAACAGTTTTTCTGTACCGTATTGCTGTTTGCAGAAGCGTGAAGTAAGGGATTTATACGTACATATGATATCGTGAAGTGCAGGTTTCTCCGCGTTGTCAGATTCTTTCAGAAATATGATGCAATGAATATGATCGGGCATGATAACATAATCGCTGACGGAGATAGCCGGGTATCGGTCTTCCAGCTGATGCAGCTGTTCTTCGGCAATTCTTCCGGGTGGAGTCAGATCAACGGTAAAATCTTTTGCCGTAAAATAAGCGTTTGTCGGATCTGGTGGCAGAATCCGTGAAAGAAGCTGTTTTCTGTCCTGCACACAGAGTGTCACAAAATATGCACCCGCAGTGCTGTAATCAAATGTTTTCAGGTGCGTTGACTTGCGATCGCGATACTTGTTTTCCATTCAGTTCCTCCTGCCAACGGAATTACTGTTTTTACAAATCCCGCCGCCAGTCCGTGTAGGAGCGATACGTGGGAAAAATCCCTTCGGTCATGTGCAGCGTGCCGTTGTCGATGCCGGTGTCAAACCAGCCCCGGTCATCGCAGGGATACAGCTTTTTCAGCCGCGCGATGTCCTCCGGGTGACGGGTGGCGAACACGAATCCGCACGGTCCGATCGGATGAATGGCGTAACCCGTCCAGTCGGCGCTTTTCCATGCGTTCAGGGCTTCCTCACGGCTCCACAGCACGTTGAACAGCATGCGGTCGAAGTTCCGTTGCAGAGCCTGTGCCATGGCGGGAATGTTTTCCGGACGGGTCATGGTCATAGCGTAGCACGACACGAATATGCTGTCCTCCTGCACATCGAGGGCGGTTTCCGGGTACCAGCCTTTCACGAAGCGGATTCGCCCGTTGCAGAACGGCGGCGGAGCTTCTCCGGTGATGGGCAGATGATAGTTGTTCGTTTCCCGATCCTTCGTGCGCCAGTCGTTGAAGGAGAAGGAAAGATCCATGCCGGTATAGGACATTGCGCTGTAATTCACGAGCTGGAGTGCCTGATTGATGCCCTGACAGCCGATGTCGTAAATGTTCTTCACCCCGATGACGCGGCACAGGTCGAAGATTTTCGCGTACCGGAAGTTCACGGCGCGGTATTCCCGCAGCTTGTCGTTCAGGTACAGCTCCGGATCCTCCTCCGGGGTCTTCTCATACCGGGAGCGCAGACAGGTTTCCGGTTCCTCCGTCCCGAGCATGACCCGGCGGATTTCATCCATGCGCTCGTCGGGCAGATCGTTCAGAAGCTGCTGATTCTCCGGCAGGAACAGCTTTGCGAGATTGTCACGCCATATTTTTTGATTGATTGCCATAGGTGCCTCCTTTTCTGGTGGGTGATGAATTCAATATAGCATAAAACACATCGGATGTCAATCAACCGTTCCGGGAATCCGGGTGTGAATCCGTTGTCGAAATTCACGAAGTTTTTGTTCATAATTACTGCACAACGGAGAAATCACACGGATGCCGCGGTGCATATTGACGGATGAAATTGTGTGTGTTAAAATTGCAGTACAGGGAAATCCTGAAAAAAGAAACAAATCCAACAGATAAAACACTACTGTTATGCCAAAAGGAGGCGATACCATGGCAGTGATGCATAAAGAAACATTCCAAATTTACCATGAAGACCAGACCCGCGTGCCGGATGGGTATGTGTACATAGATGAGCTGATTGCTCCGACGATTGCGGTGCTGAACCAAAAAGGCTATACCACAAGATTCTGCTGCGCGGGACATCCCGAAAACGATTGGTTCAGCCTTGATCGCACAGAAGAATCGGGAGTCCAAACGTCGGCAAATCCGCTGAACGCATACATTGCGTTTGAAACGGGGATTGAGCTGCCCACCCTGCCCGAGGGATTTGAAACGGAGCGGAATGTCGTGTATGACAGACTGGTCATCCGGAAGTGGTACAAGGTGGAAAACGCGCACGACAACGAGTATTTTGAAAAGGCGCGGCAGATTCTCGATAGCATGAAAGAGCTGTATGAATGGGCGCTCACCCTGCCGGAGTTTGAGCAGAAATAAAACGAAAAAACAAATCCGATAAAACGATACTGTTATGCCAGAAGGAGGCGATACCATGGCAGTGATGCACGAAGAAACATTCAAAATTTACCACGAAGACCAGACCTGCGTGCCGGATGGGTACGTGTATATAGATGAGCTGATTGCTCCGACGATTGCGGTGTTGAATCAAAAAGGCTACACGACAACGTTCTGCTGCGCGGGACATCCCGAAAACGACTGGTTTCTCATTGACGACGGCGAAGAATCAGGTTTCAGCGAATCGGGAAACGCGCGGAACGCTTATATTGCGTTTGCGAAAGGGATTGAACTGCCGTCCCTGCCCGGGGGATTTGAAACGGAGCGCTATGACTGGGATGACTTCAAACTGACCATCCGGAAGCGGTACGTGTTCGACGACGATTATTTTGAGAGAGCGCAGCAGATTCTTGAGACCATGAAAGAGCTGTATGAATGGGCACTCACTCTGCCGGAATTCGAACAGAAGTAAGACGAAAAAACAGATACATTCCGATAAAACGATACTGTTATGCTAAAAGGAGGCGATACCATGGCAGTGATGCATAAAGAAACGTTCAAGATTTACCACGAAGACCAGACCCGCGTGCCGGATGGGTATGTGTACATAGATGAACTGATTGCTCCGACGATTGCGGTGCTGAATCAAAAAGGCTATACCACAAGATTCTGCTGCTCGGGACATCCCGAAAACGATCGTTTCATCATTGATAAAGAAGAAGAATCGGGTTTCAGAAAAGGGTATAATAGCCTGAACGCGTACATTGCGTTTGAGACTGGGATCACACTGCCGTACCTTCCGGAGGGATTTGAGGAGTCGCAGAATCTCACGTATGACAGACCGGTCATCCGGAAGCACTACAAGGTGGAAAACGAGCACGACAACGAGTATTTTGAAAAAGCGCGGCAGATTCTCGATAGCATGAAAGAGCTGTATGAATGGGCACTCACCCTGCCGGAGTTTGATGCGAAATAACCCCGAAAACGAAAAAAGCCGACAGAATTCCTGCCGGTTTTTTTGTGTTTTTATTCAAACAGCGGAGTCGAGAAATACCGCTCTGCGGTGTCCGGGAGTACGGTGACTACCGTCTTGCCCCTGCCCAGCTTCTTCGCGAGACGGATTGCCGCCGCGACGTTGGTACCGCTGGAGATGCCGCACATGATGCCTTCCTTCGACGCCAGCTCCTTGGAAATGCGGATCGCTTCCTCGTCGGAGATGATGCAAGTGTCGTCGAAGATGTTCAGATTCAGAATTTCCGGGATTACGCCGTCGCCGATGCCCATTTGCAGATGCGTGCCGATGGAGCCGCCGGAGAGAATTGCCGCGTGTTCCGGTTCGACCGCCCAGATCGTGATGTCGGGATTTGCCGCCTTGAGCGTTTCGCCGATGCCGGTGATGGTGCCGCCCGTGCCGATGCCGGAGCAGAAGCCGTGGATGGGGCCGTTTACGTCATCAAGGATTTCGCGCGCGGTCTGATCCCGCTGGATTGCCGGGTTTGCGGGGTTTTCAAACTGCTGGGGTACGAAGACATTGGGATCCTCCGCCTTCATTTTCAGCGCGAGCGCGAGGCATTCTTCAATGCACTGACCGATGTTGCCCGCGTCGTGAACGAGAACGACCTCGGCACCGTAGTGCTGAACGAGCTTGCGGCGTTCTTCGGAGACGGAGTCGGGCATGATGATTTTCACCTTGTAGCCGCGTACTGCGCCGACGAGGGAGAGTCCGATGCCCTGATTGCCGCTGGTCGGCTCGACGATGACGGTGTCTTTGTGAATCAGTCCGCGTTCTTCGGCGTCACGGATCATGTTGTACGCGGTGCGGGTTTTGATGGAACCGCCGACGTTGAGACCCTCGAATTTTACAAGGATTTCCGCGCCGTCCTCGGGGGCGATATGCTGAAGCCGGATGATGGGCGTATGCCCCATGGCTTCGAGAATGTTGCTGCAAATCATATATGGGGTTCGCTTTCTGTATTGTGATGGATGTATTTTCTGATTTTATGCGTGAACAATTTATTATATCACAGATTCCGGGCGATTGCAAGAGAATTGGAAAAAATACACGCCGTATCCGGTATTTTCACAGATACGGCGCGGGACATGGGATATAGCTGTAGAATGCTGTTTTTCTGCCGTCAGCGGATCAAACGTTATTGTCTGTCATTCAGAGGGCGAAAATCACTGACAATCACAGCATAATCTCCCGCCCGAAGAATCTGTGCATGTTCGGAAAGGAGTAAAAAACGTCCGTGGTGTTCTTTGTGATTCAGGTGAAGGTTACTCATGAACGTTTTAACGTAAAATCTGCACAAATACTATGTTTGCAAATTGTTTGTTATAACAAAGTGAGTATTCTTCAGCCGAACAGGTAAGATAACCACGGACATATGCCGATCTGAATGGGACGTTCACAGATTCATCGGGCAGGATATTGGGCTTGAGTTGTTGGAATAGCCCGCCCTCTGAATGACAGAGATGGGCGTTTGGCGTACTGACGTATGAAGTGCAGCCGGAGTTTACTCACACATTTCCTTCGCGGCGCGGTAGAGGATCAGAAGCTCGCTGTCACTCATCGTCGTGGTACGGCCGCTGGAGTATTCGTAGTCGATCAGTTCCTTCATGTTCTGTACAACCGGCGAGCGCTTGTCAATGTTCGCAGCATCCTTGTCGGGACCGCGGTGCTTGATCCAGTATGCGAGCCCTGCCAGTCCGCTGTGGGAGTCGATGGCTACCTGCGCGGGACGGTTCAGGAGCTTTTCCGTGTTGAAAATGTTGTAAATCTCCTCGTCCTTCATCAGACCGTCCGCGTGGATGCCGGCTTTTGTGACGTTGAAGTCGCGGCCCACAAACGGCGTCTTCGGCGGGATGTTGTAGCCCATCTCGTTCCGGAAATATTCGCCGATTTCGGTGATGACCGTGGTGTCCATGCCGTCAGTCGTTCCGCGGAGGGATGCATATTCCATAATCATCGCTTCCAGAGGCGTGTTGCCGCAGCGTTCGCCGATGCCGAGCAGGGTGCAGTTCACGGAAGAACAGCCGTAGAGCCACGCCGTCGCACTGTTGGATACCGCCTTGTAGAAGTCGTTGTGACCGTGCCATTCCAGCATCTCGGACGGTACGCCCGCGTAGTGCGTCAGACCGTAGATGATGCCCGGAACGGATCTCGGAAGCGCGGCACCCGGGAAGGATACGCCGTAACCCATCGTGTCGCATGCGCGGATTTTGACCGGGATTCCGTACTGCTCGGAGAGAACCTGAAGCGCCTCCGCGAACGGAACGACAAAGCCGTAGAAGTCGGCGCGGGTGATATCCTCGAAGTGACAGCGCGGAGACATGCCCATGTCGAGAACTTCCTTGATGACGCCGAGGTATTTGTCAAGAGCGGACGCGCGGGTCAGCCCCATCTTGTTGTAAATGTGGTAGTCGGAGCAGGATACAAGAACGCCGGTTTCGCGGATGCCGAGGGATTTCACCAGCTGGAAGTCCTTCGTCGCCGCGCGGATCCACGTGGTGCATTCCGGGAATTCGTAGCCGAGCGCCTGGCATTCCTGAAGTGCCTCGCGGTCCTTTTCGGTGTACACGAAGAATTCGCACTGACGGATCAGACCCTTGGGGCCGCCGAGACGATGCATCATGCGGTAGAGATCCGTGATCTGCTTGACTGTGAAGGGCTCCTGTGCCTGCTGACCGTCGCGGAACGTCGTGTCGGTGATCCAGATGTTCTCCGGCATGCCGACCGGGACGAAACGATGGTTGAACGATACGCGCGGAACGGATTCGTAGTCGAAGAGGAGACGGTACAGATTGGGGTCGGGTCTCTCCTGAAGGGAATACCGGTACGCGGACTGCTCGATCAGATGCGTGGACTCGGAATATTCCACTTTTGTTTCATGCTCGCGGGTTTCGCTATGCACGGACGGTGTATATGATTTCATTTCTTCGTTTTGCATAATAATTGAACCTGACTTTCATAAAAACCGGGGATTTGCGGATTAATGCCAATATTATAGCACAGTATATGAAGGCTGTCAACGGTTTTGATGCAAGTTATAAAATAAAACGTACGCCGACACCTCAAAAACCTGAATAAAGATTCACCGTGACGCCGCCGCCCTTTTTCGGAGAAAGGTTGAAAAAACGTCGGGAGAGTGGTATAATGGGGTAGAAAGAAAAAAGAAGAAAGAATAAAGAAGAAAGAATAAATCAGGCGGATGACGTAAAGACCGGTCTGCGCCGCAGGGTGAAAGATTCATCGCCGGAGGTTTTGTTTGAACCGGAGGTCGGGGGCAAGCCCCAACCCTACGGTAAAACCGACGTTCCGTCAACAGAAACAGAATAAACCCAAACGCGCCGCAGGCTGAAATTTATGGAGCAAATCCAGTGACGCATCCCCATAACCAGTGCCCGAACCGCCCAAATCTCGCCGCCGCAGGCTGAGTTTACCGAGGGAACTGAGTGTCCCTTGCGATAAAGTGGGTTCGCTCCACAAAACAACTGCACGTTGTCAAAACTCCCGCCCGGCGGAGCCTTGGGTCCAGGCACTCCTGGTTGCCGAATCGAGAGCCCGGCAACGGAGGGTTCTCGCGCCCGCCGCGCAGGCGTTACAAATAAGATTCGAAAAGCGGAGCTTTTCTACCATATTGATCCCTAACGCTTTAGGCAAAACAAAAATACTGTAATCCAAACTGAAAACCATAAAAAAACCACAAAAATAAAACATCCCACCCGGAGGTATCTTCCATGAAAATGAAGCAGGTTCTCTACAACTACGACATCTACCCCATGGTGTTCCCCGTCAACGACCCGACCGAGATCACCATCAAGCCGCAGGGCGCTCATGCCGCGTTCCCGGATCATTGCCGCGTTGCCGTTATGCGCGTCGATTCCGGATCGCCGAGACAGGATTTCACCGCGTGGAACCGCACCGAGTATGATCTCTCTCCCGACAACGACGGATGCCTCAGATTCACATACACCGCTGATGCGGAAACGGAACTCATCGTGCGCGTATTCAAGGACGACTCCCGCCTGCTCCAGCTCTCCCTCTATGCGCTCGCAGACGATATGGCTTGCCGCATTCCTCTCCGCGGAGATCTGCATATGCATACCTGCCGCTCCGATGGCCGTGAAGCTCCCGCAGTCGTGTGCGCAAACTACCGCATGAAGGGCTATGACTTCATCGTCGTCACCGACCACGGACGCTATTTCCCTTCCCTTGAAGCCATGAACGCCTATGCCGATACCGAAATCCCGCTCAATATCCTTCCCGGTGAGGAAGTCCACCTCCCGCAGACCGATGTCCATATCGTCAATGCCGGCGGCCTCTTCTCCGTCAACGGCCTGCTCGAATCTTCCGCGAACTACCGCGAAACCGACGGTGCACTCGAAAAACGCCGCTTCGATGAAACCGTTGACTGCCCCGATATCGTTCCCGCCGAACAGTATAACGCAGAACTCGACGAAATCGAAAAATCCCTCAAGGACTGCGAGGGCGGATGCCCTGAGAACGTCAACAGCCGCTGGTTCGCGGTGTGCGTCTGGGCGTTTGAAAAGATCCGTCAGGCAGGCGGTCTCGGCGTGTTCGCGCATCCGTACTGGCTCGCCGATATGTGGCAGATTCCTGAACCGTTTACCAAGTATATGCTCGCAAAGCACCCCTTTGATGCATTCGAAGTCCTCGGCGGCGAAAATTATTACGAACATAACGGCTTCCAGACCGCGCTGTACTACGACGAATACCGTCAGGGCCGCGTGCATCCCATCGTAGGCTCCACGGACAGCCACGGCTCGACGGAACATAACCGCAACAGCGATATCTGCTCCACAATCGTCTTCGCGCATAAGAACGAACGCGGCGATATCGTGCAGTCCATTAAGGATCGATACAGCGTCGCCGTCGACTCCATTTCCGCAGAATTCCGCCTCGTCGGTGAACACCGCTTCCAGAAATATGCGTGCTTCCTGATGGAAAACTTCTACCCCATCCACGACCGCCAGACCGCAGTCGACGGCGAAATCATGCGCCAGTACCTCATGGGCGACGCCACCGCTGAAGAAATGGCATACACCACCGCAAAATCCGCGAGAATGTGGGAGAAGTATTTTAAGGTGAAGTAAGGCAAGGCATAATGCAGAATGAATGGGGTGTTCATCTGTGCACGGACACAAATTTGCTCCGCGGCTGAATGGGTTCTCACCTCAATCCGACACTTTCTGCGAAAGTGAGACACCATTCCCCGGCTGCGTTTGTGAAGCTTGAATTTGCAGTGACTGCACGGGGAAGGCTTGTTAAGGGTGGCGTCCCGGAGCATCGCCGTGAGTGAATCCACGTTTGCGCCGCGAGTTCATCGCCGGATGTGCAGTTTTGATTTAACGACGACGGTGTAGACGCACGTACCGTCAACAGAAACAGAATAAACCCACACCGCGCCGCAGGCTGAAATTTATGGGGCAAAGCCAGTGACACATGGCAACTGTCAGAGCCACATGCGATTCCGTCTCGCCGCCGCAGGCTGAGTTTACCGAGGAAATCCAGTGTCCCGTGCGATAAAGGAAGATCGCGTCACCAAATAACTGCACGGGTATGGCGCCCGCGGCGGGCATTTTCAAGGGGAACGCTTGAACGGCCGAGATCCCTAAGAGCCCGGACGCGGAGGGTTCTTAGGCGCCCCCGCGAGGGTAAAATTAAATCTGAAAAGCGGAGCTTTTCTACCTTATCAAATCACGTAAATCCAAAGCAAAACTTTACTTCAAAGAAGAAATAATAAAGAAAAAATAAAAAAGAATAAAGTAATATGTATGAAGGAGCACACCCGACACATGAGTGAATCACCCCTGTGGCGCGAGCGGAAACGTACCCTCTTCGGCCTGCCGTGGAGCTTTACTACCTATACCCTCACCGATACGCGCCTGATTATCAAAAAAGGTATCTTCAATATCAGCGAAGAGGAAATCCGCCTCTACCGCATCCTTGACATCACGCTGAAACGGTCTTTTGAGGAGCGCATCTTCGGACTCGGCACCATCCATCTCTGTACCGCGGATAAATCCACAGCGGAAATTGATATTTCCCGGATCAAGAACCCGCGCGAGGTGCGTACACTGCTCTCCGATAAGGTGGAAGAAGCACGCAGTGAACGCTACGTGGGTGTGCGCGAGTATATGGGTGACGAAGACGAGACCGACGGCGAAATGCATGAATAACCCCGCATAAATGACAAACCGGCAGTACCCGAGAAATCGGAATACCGCCGGTTTTTGTTTCGCCTGAATCAGAACAGCTTCTTGAGTACGCCGCCCAGTGCATCACCGAGCTTGCCGTCGAGTGCGTCATCGAGCTTGTCAAAGCTGATCTTTGCCTTGACGCCGTCAACGATTGCTTCCAGCTTTTCGTCGGGAAGGTCGATGCCGAGGAGCTTTTCAACGGTCTTGATGGGCTCCTTCTTGAAATCATCCATCAGATCCTTGTTTTCGGTCAGCTTTTCAACAATCGCCTCAATTTTTTCCTTGAGTTCTTCCATGGTCCTGTCTCCTTTGTGTGTGAAATTGTAATGCTCTTCTCTATTATAACATAAACCCGTCTGCCTGCGCAAGAGGCCGAATGTGACGGTTTCTGGAAAATTTGGTTTATTCCATGAATCAAAAAGCGGAAGCCGCTCCTGTTTTTCACGGGAGTAACTTCCGCTTTTATTCCTGTTTATTCGCTTCTGAGCGCTTCCACGGGATCCTTCTTCGCCGCCAGACGGGCCGGAATCAGACCCGCAATCATCGTCAGCGCCATCGAGATCACAACCAGCGCAACGCCGCCCTGCCACGGGAGACGCGCGAGATTGGAAATGTCCGTCAGATGCTTGATGATGATGTTCGCCGGGATGCACAGCAGGAGCGTCACGCCGATGCCGATTGCACCCGATGTGAAGCCCACGATGAGCGTTTCCGCGTTGAATACCCGGGAAATGTCACGCTTGGAGGCACCCACCGCGCGCAGAATACCGATTTCCTTCGTCCGCTCGAGAACGGAAATGTAGGTGATGATCCCGATCATGATCGAGGAAACCACAAGGGAAATCGACACAAACGCGATGAGAACGTAGGAAATGACGTCAATGATCGTCGAAATCGAGGACATCATGAGCGCAACGTAGTCGGTGTAGTTGATGACGTCCTCTTCCCTGCCCTGATCTGCGGCGTCTGCGTTGTAGTCGCTGATGAAGGCGGAGATGGTGTCCTTCGCTTCAAAGGTTTCGGCGTAGATCTTGATGAACGACGGTTCCGCAGGGTCACGCCAGCCCAGCAGGTCGAGATTTTCTTCGTATGTGGAGTCGGAAATCAGATTCGGCATGTAGTCAGCGAACGCGGCGGCAATCTGCTCGTCCGACATGGAGTCAAGCGTCGAGTCAAGCGCGGCGGCAAGCTGATCCGTCGTCATGGAGCCGAGCTGTGCTTCGATTCCCGCGGCGTAGGTCTGCCTGATCTGTTCGGTGAGCATCATGACCGCCATGTCCTGCTGTTCGGTCACGTCCATTTTCAGAAGATACTCGGACAGAACGGCGACGTCGTCGGGATTGGACGCATCCATGTTCGCCTGTGCCGCCATTGCGGTGATGAGCATCTGCTGTACGGCTTCGGGAGGCATGACGGCGAGCTGTTCCTTTGCCTGCGCGGCCGCATCTTCTTCCGGCATCGCGGAGACGGAGTTTGTGTAAGCCGCCGCACGGTCAGCCGCGGAAAGGGTGGCGAGATTGCGTCGGATGTGCGCTGCCTTTTCGGCGTCGGTGAGCTTGTCGGGAGAGTTGTCCTCGCTCTCGAATTCCAGACCGTTCATGACGTCAACGTCCTCGGCCGCAAGCTGGAGCTTCACGATTTCGGATGCGGCGGTTTCGTCCATGATGTGCTCGGACAGCGCGGGCAGATAGCCGACGGCTCCGGTGATGGACGTTGCGACCGCTTCGGGATTGGGACGGATGATGCCGGTGATGGTCAGCTTGTCCGCTTTTTCCACGGCGAGCTGCATGTAGGACGCGGATTCACCCATGTAGTCCCAGTTGCCGTCGGCGTTTCTTGCGTACATGTCCGCCGGGAGAACCAGCGCGAACTCGTGTCCGATGACTTCATCGTACGTCCAGCTTTCGCTCTCGGCGTTGAAGTGTTCGCCCTTCATGACGGCGGTCAGCATTTCTTCCAGCTCGTCCGGATCCTTGAAGCCGAGCGCGTAGAGGAAGACGTCATTGACGCGGTAGTGCTCATCCACAACGAGGACGACTTCGTTCCATTCGTCAGGCCATTCGCCCGCGATGATGTCGTACTGCTGTGCCATGAGGTCGGGATTGTCGATCATTTCCTGCCAGATTGTCAGCCCGGTGGACATCATGCCGCCGCCCATGGCAGACTGGGATGAGCCGCCCATCATCATCGCGCCGAACATTTCCGTGGGATCGAGGGATACGGGCATGCCGTCCTCATCCTTGTCGGTGACGGAGTAGAGATTCAGCGGCAGATTGTACCCGTACGCGACGGCAGATACGCTTCCGCCGATGTTTCCGCCTTCGGATGCGTCGAGGTGTTCGATGAATTTGTCGAGGTTGTTTTCCTGCACGTCCACGGACATCATGGTATCCATGAGATCGTACATCATGACGTTGGAGTGGATCGAGCCGTCGTCAACGGGCTCCGCGTTGTTTTCGTCCTGCGCCGCCATCATTGCAGTCATCACGGACGACATGTCGACGGTTGTGCGGTTGATCTGGATCGGGTAGGCAGAGAGGGTGTCCTCCTGAATCTTGTCGATGTAGAGATTGATGCCGTGCGAGAGTGACAGAATCAGCGCAATCCCGATGATGCCGATGGAGCCGGCAAACGCGGTGAGGAAGGTGCGCGTCTTCTTGGTCATGAGGTTGTTCAGGGACAGACCGAGTGCCGTCGGGAAGGACATGGACGTGCGCTTCTTTGATGCTTTTTCGGGCTTTTCGGCGGGGATTTCGTCGTAGGTTTCCGCCATTTCCTCTTCTTCGGAGTAGGGATTGGAGTCGGAGAGAACGCGGCCGTCGAGGACTTTGATGATGCGCGTGGAGTAGTCCTCGGCAAGGTCGGGATTGTGCGTGACCATGATGATGAGCCGGGTTTTTGCAACTTCGCGGAGGATTTCCATGATCTGCACGGAGGTTTCGGAGTCAAGCGCCCCGGTCGGCTCGTCTGCGAGAAGGATATCCGGGTCATTCACCAGCGCACGCGCGATTGCAACACGCTGCATCTGACCGCCGGACATCTGCGAGGGACGCTTTTTCATCTGATCCGCCAGACCGACTGCGGTGAGCGCTTCATCGGCGCGGCGTCTGCGTTCACTCTTGGAAACACCGGAGAGCGTCAGCGCCAGCTCCACGTTGGCAAGCACGGACTGATGCGGAATGAGGTTGTAGCTCTGGAAGACGAAGCCGATGGAGTGATTGCGGTAGGTGTCCCAGTCGCGGTCCGTGTACTTCGCCGTAGGTACGTGCCGGATGTACAGCTCGCCGCCGGTGTACCGGTCCAGACCGCCGATGATGTTGAGAAGCGTGGTTTTACCGCATCCGGACGGCCCGAGAATGGAGACAAACTCGTTTTTCCGGAAGCTGACGGAAACATCGTGCAGGGCTGTGACGTTCCCGGAAGGATAGGTTTTTGTGACGTTCGATAATCTGAGCATAGGGACTCCGTGAATTAGATTTAGTTCAATATATTACAGCATAGTATAGCATTTCCTATGATGGGATTTGATAAACAATGTGTAAATAAATTTAAAAATATGGGAGAACCGCGGTCGGAAAGGCAGAATGCATTGCCGTGAACCCGTCTCTATGCTCTCGTGTCCCTTCTTTAAAGTATGAAAAGTCCCGCGCCTTCCAGGGTGAACCCGAGGGATTTTGCGAGCGCGATGGAGAGATCGTTATCCCTTGCCGCCTGATAGTGCCATTTTTTGTCCGGATAATCTGCAAGTGCGGTGTGGACGAGGGCTTTGCCGTAGCCTTTGCCGCGGTGTTCGGGAAGGACGTAGATATCCAGCAGCCACGCGAGGTTTAAATCCTCATCGTACGTTGCCGTTGCCATGCCGCAGAGGGTATCCCCGTCAAAGATGCCGTAAAAGCCGAACGGGGCGTTGTAATCCGTGAGCCATGCGTAGTCAAGGGTGTGGAAATCCTTCGCGAGCTTCTGTCCCCAGACGGTGTCCGTTGTCAGATGCGGTTCGCATGCGGCTCTGACCATGTCCATGTCGCTCTCGCCGAGGACGCGGATGCGCGGATCCTTTTCGACGGCGTGCCCCTGTCTGACATAATTCCGCCAGCCGTAGTACTGGTTCTTCTCCTCCGTGAGCTCGCCGTTTGAGACGTAGAATTCAATCAGCCACTTCACGGGATTTTCGTATTTTGCGGCAGTCTCAAGGCATTTCACGCGCCATTCTTCCGTGACGGCGTCAACTTCCGCATCCGGGGCGCACTGGTGAACGCGGTAGTCGATGTAGTGCCTGCCTTCGTAATCGTTCTCGCTTTCGATGATGACGCATCCGCGGTCGTAATGGAACGAAGCCGATGCGGGATCGTCACCGGAGTACCAGCGCCTGTAATTCCGGAACATCTCGCAGTGCACTGCCGTTCCGTACGAGCAGATATGCCGTTTTGCTTCTTCAAATGTGATTGGGTTCATGTTTTTCTCCGTATTTCTGAGGTGTTTTGTTTTTATAATATGCAGAGTCCGGCGCCTTCCAGTGTAAAGCCGAGAGATTTTGCAAGAGCGACAGAGCGCTCATTATCCCGGTCAACCTGATAGTGCCATTTTTTTGCCGGGTAATCAGCAAGCGCAGTTTCGACCAGGGCTTTTCCGCAGCCTTTTCCGCGGTGTGCGGGCAGGATAAAAATTTCCTCCAGCCATGCAAGATCCAGATCTTCGTCATATGTTGTCATTGCCATCCCGCAAAGGCTGCCGCTGTCAAAGATGCCGTACAAACGGAAATACGGATCCTGTTCCTTCATCCAGTCATATTCCAATTCCGCAAATTTGCCTGCTTCAATCCTGCCGAAGCCGATATCGTTTTCCAGATACGGTTCGCATACAGCTTGGATCACTCCCATGTCAGCTTCATTGAGCTCCCGGACACGGGGATCTTTCCGCGCGGCATATCCCATCCGTGCATAATTCCGAAAACCATGGTATTGATTCTTTTCCTCTGTCAGCTCTCCGTTTGAAATATAAAACTGTATGATCCGACAAACGGGGTCTTCGTATTCAGCGGCGTTTTTCAAGCACAGTGTCCGCCAATCTTCCGTAACGGCGTCAATTTCCGCGTCCGGGGAACATTGATGTATCCGATAGAAAAAATTCCTGCGGCCGTCCTGATTGTATTCTTCCTCCATGATAACACATCCGCGCTCGTACCGGAAAAACGCATGAAACTTTGCTCTGATTTTATCATTGCTGTATATCGCCCTGTAATTCCGGAACATCTCGCAGTGCACTGCCGTTCCGTATGAGCACATATGCCGTTTTGCTTCTTCAAATGTGATTGGGGTCATTGTCGCCTCACAGGTTTGTATTTTTTGTAAATTATACAACAATCCGCATCCTGTGTCAATGCACAGGGGACGGTATTCCAAAAAAATAGCGCCCAATCCAAACAAAAACTCCGCCTTTGATAAAAACCAAAAGCGGAGCTTTTTACCTTTCTGCGGGATTCGTGTTTATTCGCACGCCTCACGGAACGCAGTCCACGCGTCAAGGTGCGCCTGATCCGCGTCGGGAGTGATGTTGCCGATCATTTCCATGTCCTCAGCGGTGAATTCTGCGGGAAGGGTGAGGAAATCGCGGTATTCTTCGCTGATGTACGGTTCGGACGCGCTGGAGGTGCAGTAGTAGCCGAGCCATTCGTAGCACTTCGCACCGCGTTCGGGATCGAGGATGAACTCAATGAATTTGTGCGCCGCGTCCGCGTTGGGAGCTTTGGACGGGATGAACATGCCCATGATGCCGAAGCCGATGCCTTCCTCGGGGAATACGACTTCAAGGGACGGGTCGGTCATCTTCGCCATTGTTACCTGAGAGGTGTAGATCACAGCCGCGTCGATCTCGCCGGAGAGGAGGTCGTCCTGCGTGTTGTCGTCCTTGATGAGGCGGATATTCGGTGCAAGAGCGGTGAGATGTTCGCCGGCAGCCTTGATGGTGTCAACGTCAGTGGTGTTGTAGCTTTCACCCATGACCTTGAGTGCCATGCCATTGATGACGCGGTAGTTGGAGATGATGCCCACACGGTCGGCGAGGGATGCATCCCACAGATCCGCGTAGCCGTTGATTTCGATATCAATCTTGGCGGGGTTGTAGACGATGGTCTGTACGCCCGCGCCGTAAGGGATGGTGTATTCGTCCGTGGGATCGAAGAACTGACCCTGATACAGCGGGTTCACGTTGGTGTGGGAGGGAATCTTGGACTTGTCGAGCTTCTGCGCCAGACCTTCCGCGATGACGGTTTCGATGATGTAGTCGTCGGCGATGATGAGGTCATAGGTGCCGCCCTCTTCCGCCTGAAGCTTGGAGAGCATGGTTTCGCCGTAGTCGTAGTTGACGTAATTAATGCGGATGCCGGTTTCGGCTTCAAAATCCGCGAGAACGTCGTCCGGGAACATACCCGCCCATGTGTAGAGGTTGAGTACCTCGCCGGAGCCGGAAGATCCGCAGGACACGAGCGCGGGCAGGATGAGAATCAGCGCGAGAACGAGGGAAAGAATGCGGTATTTCATGTGTTTTTGCCTCCTGTAAAATAAGATGGAATAAATATAGATAAGAAATAAGAATTTTACTTCCAATGTCATTAACTTAAAGAAAAAGTTATCCGTCAACAAGCTGAAGAATCGATTCTGTCATTCTGAGGGCCGTGTATGGCACGATGTACATACTGTTCCACAGTACGTAACGCCATACACACTGCCCGAAGAATCTGTGCATGTTCTATACAGATTGGCAGATGTCTGTGGTTGTCGTAACTGTTCAGCTTAAGGGTACTCGCTT
>JAFTPW010000281.1:0-8048 GCA_017463075.1 Clostridia bacterium | reverse complement strand
GGAAGTGGTGTCCTATCCGGCGATCGTCCATGTGGGCGAAGACAAGGACTTCACACCCGTCATCGAAAAGGCACTGGAGTTGGGCGGATACCCCGTCGATATGCGCTTCACGGGCATCAACGGCGGCGAAAAAGTCATGACCGGCTTCGGACACAATACCGTGCTTTCCGTGGCGGATACCGTCATTGACGCGGTGAAATCCGGTGCGATCCGTCACTTCTTCCTGGTTGGCGGATGCGACGGCGCGAAACCCGGACGGAATTACTACACGGAATTTGTGAAGCAGACCCCTGCGGACAGCGTGATTCTGACGCTTGCCTGCGGAAAATACCGCTTCAACGACCTCGATCTCGGCACCATCGGCGGACTTCCGCGTATCATTGACATGCGTCAGTGCAACGATGCATACAGCGCGATCAAGGTTGCCGTGGCTCTGGCGGAAGCCTTCGGATGCGGTGTAAACGATCTACCGCTGTCCATGGTACTGTCATGGTACGAACAGAAGGCGGTGTGCATCCTGCTGACGCTCCTGCATCTGGGAATCAAAAACATCCTGCTCGGTCCCAGCCTGCCCGCGTTTGTATCGCCGAATGTGCTGAACTATCTTGTGGAAAACTACAATATCGCGCCGATTTCCACACCCGAAGCGGATCTCGCAAAGATTCTCGGCTGAACCGGACAAACCGTACCTGAATACAGCGTCCGCCTGTAAAAATTCCGATGCAGCTGCGTATTTTCCCGAAACCACTTGACAGCATGCGTTTTCAGGGTATATAATATAATTGTAAAATTCAATGATACCTCATTCCGGAGGCTTCGGGATGGGGTATTTTCATGTTTTTCAGCCGCCGGGAGCCAGAATCCGGTATGGAGCAGTCTGCGGCGCACCGGTACACAGCAAAAGTTTGACAAATCCGGTTTTCTGTGCTATACTGTTGCCACGGGATCATCCCGAATTTATTTTTGGAGAATGCTGTTTGAAGAAAAACAACACCTTGGAGTCGGTTTTGTAAGCGGGAGGCTTTGCAAATCCAACTCCGCGTGCCTCCTGCAATTGCAATTACACAATTTTAGTGAGGTAAGAAATGATTGACAACATTATCATCCGTCATGAGACGGAAAATGACTGGCGTGAAGTGGAAAACCTGACCCGCGAGGCGTTCTGGAACGTCTACAAACCCGGCTGTGACGAGCATTATTTCGTCCACATGATGCGCACCCATCCCGATTTCGTCCCTGCTCTTGCGTTCGTGCTGGAGCATGAGGAAAAAATCATCGGGAACATCATGTACACAAAAGCATGGCTCGAGGACGAAACCGGTAAACGGCGGGAAATTCTCTCCTTCGGTCCGATCTGCGTTGCTCCCGAATACCAGCGGCAGAAGCACGGCAAACTCCTGATCGAGCATTCCTTTGACGCGGCACGGAAGATGGGATACGATGTGAACGTCATCTTCGGCAATCCCGGAAACTATGTCAGCCGCGGATTCGTCAGCTGCCAAAAGAAAAACGTCAGCTTTGTCCGGTACGGCAATTTCCCGACGGCACTTCTTGTCGCGGAGCTTGTACCCGGTGCGCTGGACGGCAGAAAGTGGCTCTATATTCCGTCAAGTGCCGCTGACTGCTGTGAAGACACCGATGCAGTTGCCGCATTTGACGCATCCTTCCCGCCGAAGGAAAAGAAATGGATGCCCTCGCAGGAGGAGTTCTACATTTACAGTCATTCAAGCATAGTCCGTTAATACAAAAGAGCACCGATGAGGTTTCATTCCCTGATTCCTCACCGGTGCTTTTTCTGTTATTTCAGTACCATGCGGATCGCGTACAGCTGCATCCGTTTCGGCAGAAGATTCAGAAGCAGCAGGAGCGGATTGCGGTTGATGCTGTATGCGAATGCGGGACTGCGTTTTTCAAGAATCCGCACGGCTTTTGCGGCGAGCTTCTCCGGCGGGATGCATCTCGCTTCGACGCGGTTCACAATCCGGCGGAACCGGTCTGCATTGCAGGAATACAGCGCGGTCTTTTCGCAGAATCGGTCAAGCGCATCCGTGGAAACGCCGAGCATGCCCGTATCGACCGCACCCGCCCGGAGTACCGACACCGGAATCCCGAGCAGCTGCAATTCCATCCGCAGGGAGTAGGCATATTTGTCGAGCGCACCCTTGGTCACAGCGTAAATTCCCGTGAACGGAAGCGGATCGAGCGGTGCCAGCTCACTTGTGGTGATGAGAATCCGGCTTCCCTTCCTGAGAAGCGGCAGAAATGTCCGGTTGACAAGGAACGCGCCGGTCAGATTCACGTCCACGATCCGACGGAAGCTGTCACAATCCATTTCCGCCAGCGAATCGAGCATATAGATTCCCGCAAAATGAACGATGGCACAGAGCGAATCGGTATATTCCCGCACAGTCTCAAACGCGGCTTTCACACTCTCCTCCGAAGTGACGTCCGCTTCAATCGGAATGACGCCGTCCTCAGGCTCGCCGACTCTGCGGTCAAGTGCAAATACACGGACGCCGCGGGATTGCAGAGCCTTCACAGCCGCGTGACCCATACCGCCGTATGCACCGGTGATGAGCACGTTTTTCATCTTCTCACTTCACCATACCGTATCCGCCGGCGTACTTGCTGACCTCGGCTGCAACAACGAACACCTTATTGCCGCAGACCGCACGGATATCCCGGAGTACGGCGGGTGTTTCGCGTCGGGGCAGGACGATGAAGATCATGTTCATCTTATCCGTGGAGCCGTGTCCGTCGAAAACGGTATATCCGCGGTTGTTTTCCTTCAGGTATGCGATGATCTTCGCGGTGCTCTCGTCGCCGGCAATCAGCTCAAGGTTGGATGTGCCGAGCGCGATTTTGTTCTCGATCGTGGAGCCGAGGAAGAGCCCCGTTGCGTACCCGATGCAGTAGAACAGCAGCAGGAAGAGATTGTCCCCCAGGGTTCCGATGATTGTTGACACCACCAGACCCCAGATGGCACATTCCACAAATCCGAGTCCCGCCGCCTTCACTCTCTGACCCTTGACCATCATGCAGGTCTTGAGCGACTGGATGGTGATTTCCACAATTTTTGCGGCACACACGAGAAAGCACACCGCGATGGGATGCAGTGATGCTAAAAGTTCTGACATAAATTCCTCCGTAAATCCGCCGCAGTCATGCATCAGCATCGCGGACAGGTGATTTTGTATGCATACAGTATATCACAAATGCCCCGGTATTGCAAGAAAAAAGGATGGACGGCTCCACCCTTTCGGTTTATCCAATATCAAATTCGCGCTCGATGATTCAGCGGATGTGCTCCATGGACGTTTCGTTGTACTCGAATTCACCCGAGCTGAATCATTCCGAACCATACAAAAAAAGGCGTAAGTCCGATTTTCCGGGCCTGCGCCTTTTCTTTGGTTTATACGGTTTCGCCGAGCAATTCCCGCTCAATCAGCTTCACCATGATGCCGGTATTCAGCTCCATGGCGTCCTCCGGGTAGATCTGCGGCACGTTTCCGCGGTAGAATTTCTCACGGAAATACCGAACCGCATCCGCGTGTGAACCGCCGTTTTTCAGAATTTCCAGAATTCCTTCCGCCGCGGCGACTGCGTTTTTCCGGCATTCGCTGAGGTAAAACGATGTTTTTGCCCGGTCAAGCAGTCCGAAGTGCGGCAGAACGATGCTGTCGATCCCGAGTGCCTCCGCTTTTGCGATGGAATCGAGGGCAGTCCGGTATCCGACGAGATAGGACGGGAACACAATCTCTCCGCCGTCGTACACACCGAGCGTTTCCGTGCCGAGCAGGAGCTTTTCGGACGCGAGCCAGTACCCGACCGAGCATTTCGTGTGCCCCGGCAGCTCCACGGCGGTAAACTCCATCTCACCCGCGCGGATCACGTCCCCTTCCTTCACGGGAATGTCGACGCGCAGTTCATCCAGCAGATCCTCGTACTCCGTGACGCCGCATTTTGCCGCAAATTTCCGGTCCAGATCGCGCATCACATCCCGCGCCGTCGGTTTTGCAAAGATTTTCACGGCATACTCACCCGCGACAACCTTCGCATCCGGATAGCGCGCACAGATGTACGGGGATCCCGCCGCGTGGTCGTAATGGGAATGCGTGAGAAAAATATAGTCAAGCGGACGGCTGCCGAGAACTCTTCCGATATTGTCCGCGACTGCGTATCCGGTGAAGGCAAATCCCGTGTCGTATAATACTGTCGTTCTGCCGTCGTCGATGAGGAACGCACTGTCGCCGGGATGTGCGCGTACGTCTGTGATGCTGAGCTTCATAATATCTCCTGTTGTGAATTTTACAGTTGTGCCGCCGTATCGATCAGGGCGCAGAGGCTTCATATGGCACATCCGTCCGGATTTTCTGCACGGGAGCCGTCTCCCGTAAATTGATTCGTTTTTTCGTATGGATCAGTCAACCGTCACGGACGCACTCATCTCGCCCGAGACTGCGGTGATAACAACACGCTGTGCACCGTCATCCGGCAGAATCGCCGCGAGGAGCTTTCCATGCTCCGCACAGCAGACGTTGGATGTGTAGATGTGGTCGGTCACGTTTTTGCCGGAGCCGGTTCCGATGACTGTACCGTTTTCCGCCGTCACCGTTACTTCGTTCTCCGCCGTCCATGCCGCAAGTCCGTTCTCATCCGTCAGCTCAATCTCCGAGTAGATGAGATCGTCCCGGTCGGAGGCGCGGATTCTCATGGATACCGCATCTCCCGTTGTGGAAAGCGCGTCCTCGCCGGTGATGTCTGTGCCGGAATATGCCGCTGCGATGAGTCTGCCGGGCTGATACGGGATTTCAAATACCGCAATTCCCTTCTCCGACGGCACCTTTCGTCCGCAGGAGACACCGTTGAGCCACAGCTCGCATTCGTCCGCCGTCGTATATACATGCACCGTGGTCATCTTCCCTTCCCTGCCGGGATACGTCCACGTGCGGTCGGTGTTGTAGAATCCCCATGCGGACATCGCGTAGGATTTGCCGAACGCATCGGGATCCGCCGAGAGAATCCGCACGCATCCGGTCTTCCACGCGGCGTCGCGGTAGTACGACTGTGCCTTGCGGAATCCGCAGATGTCCATGTCGCCGCAGTTCGCGTGATGCTCCGGGAATCCGGAAAGTCCCCACATCGTGCCGGTATCCTCGCGGTACTCGATTCTGCCAAGCCCGGTTTCCCCGAAGTAATCCCAGCCCGTCCAGACAAATTCACCGATCATGCGCGGGTTCCGATCCATGTATTTTTTCATTGCCACCGCGTCCACCGGGAAAGATTCCGTCATCGCGAACAGTCTGTCCGGGAAGCGGATCATGTCCTTGTCCGTGCGGTCGAGGAGGTAGTTGTATCCGAGCACATCGAGCGTTCCCGCAGTGCAGCGGATTCTCTCCGCGAAGAAGTCGAATTCCTCCGCCGGGAGATGCTCGGTTTCCCTGCGTTTCACTTCGTACGGCCAGTGATCCCAGAACGTGCAGAACGCATGGGTCAGCGGACGGGTGTCGTCGTTTCTGCGGATGCGGTCGGCAATCATACGCGAGGTACGCCAGCCGTCCGATCTGCCGGATTTGTCGGGAATCTCGTTGCCCGTCGACCACAGAATCACGCTCGGATGGCGTCGGTCACGGAGAACCATGGCGTCGGTATCTTCTTCCCAGTATTTGTCGAACCAGATGTGGTAGTCGAAATTCTTCTTCGGGAGCCGCCATGCGTCAAAAATCTCGTCGATCACAAGCATACCCATGCGGTCGCAGGCATCGAGCATCACCGCGGACGGCGGATTGTGCGCGCACCGGATGGCGTTGAAGCCGTTTTCCTTGAGAATGCGGATGCGTCTTTCCTCAGCCGACCGGAAGGATGCCGCACCGACGATGCCGTTGTCGTGATGGATGCATGCGCCGTACAGCCGGGTCACTTCTCCGTTGAGCAGAAGCCCTCTCACGGGATCGCATTCCACGGTACGGATGCCGAAGGTCGAGGTATCGCTGTCCTCCGATGCATCGGTGATGACGGTGACGGTAATGTTGTAGAGCCGCGGCTGCTCCGGTGTCCACGGCGTGATTCCGTCGAGCATGGTCTGCACGCTGAAATCGCTGACGCCGTTCTCCAGCCAGATCCACCGTTCCATTCTGACGCCGAGCTCCGGGATCTCGATGACTGCCTTTGCCTCCCGTGCCTTTGACGAGAAAATCTGCCACTCAACCGCAACGGACGCAGAGGAACCGCGCAGACTCTTTGTTTTCACGAACACGGAGTCCGGCACGATATAGTCCTCACCGGACGTCAGAAGGTGCACATCGCGGTAAATGCCGCCGCCCGTGTACCAGCGGGACGAAACCTGATGCGTGGTATCCGCGATGACGCACAGCTCGTTGGTCTCACGCAGATACGGCTGAACATCGCAGAGGAACGACGTGTATCCGTAGGGATGGAATTTCACAAGATTGTCGTTGACGTACACCTCGGTCAGTCCCATCACGCCGTCGAACGAGAGAAAATGATGCGCCGCAGAAGGATCCGCCGCGAACGTTGTCGTGTACCGCGCACATCCGGTTTCAAAATAGCCCTCGTCAATTCCGCCTGCACTGTCCGCCCGGCGCGTGAGCCCGATCATGAAGTCATTCGGGATTCTGACGTCCTTCGTTTCGCCGTTCAGGGAAATCTGCCAGTTTCTGTCCAGTTTGGTTCTGTTCATACGGTGCCTCCGTTTGTCTGAATTTTTATAATTTGATTCCAGTATATCACAATCCGCTGAAAATGGCAATATGCCGCGGGCAGAATTTCGGAAAACACAAAAAAGACCCGTACGCATCCGTTGGGACACGCACAGGTCTTTGCTGGACGGAAATTATTCCTGACCGAGTTCGGAGATAACCTGATTGTACTTGTCGATTGCCTTGTTTACCACCTTATCCTTTGCGCGGATGGAGGAAGCGAGGTTCTTTTCATAGCTTCTCAGGGAGTTCATGAGAATGGTGGTGAAGTCGCCCATTTCGAAGTACCAGCCGAAGTCGTAGGTACGGGACGCGAAGATCAGGTCGAGCATAGCTGCGGATTCTTCGTCACGGGATACCTTGTTCTGGAGGGTCTGTTCGTAGTAAGCGGGAGTCATGGTATGGAGGGATTCGTAGCCGAGCATCTGGGTGATGTAGCCGGTGCGGGCATATTCTGCTTCGCTGAAGGTGCATACGGGAACTACGAAGAAGCTCATCGGGTAGGATGCAACAGAGTTGTAGTAACGATCCTGGGTTTCGTCATACATAGGCATGGGAAGGATACCGAAGTCGTCTTCCATATCACGGAATGCGGTTGCGTCCCAGAGATAGGAGAGGAGGAACAGACCGCGGCCTTCGCTGAAACCGATCTGACCGTACTGCTTGTCGTAGCCGGATCTCTGGTATGCGCAGGTGATGCCCTGGTCGAATGCGTAGGATGCGAACTTATCGAATGCGTTGTAGAGCTTTTCGGTGTTCAGGGTGTAGGTGAGCTTGCCTTCTTCAATGGTAGCGCACTTTACGCCGGAGGAGTTCACGATACCCATCATGATATCGTCCCAGATCCATACAGCGTAGGTGTCGTCGGTGTCGTTGACGTGCTTGCCGTCGTTGTCGGTATCCATGTCAAGGGGAAGAACTTCCGCATATTCCTTGAACTTGTCGATGGTCCAGGTCATGTTGTTGACGTCATCGTACAGGTTGGGAAGCTGATAGTCAGCGGCGAGAGTCTTGTTGAAGTAGTAGCAGTAGGTTGCCTTGTTGTCGTTGATGGAGATGTCACCGGTCATGAAGTAGAGGGAGTTGCCGAAGGTGCATTCTTCATTACAGTACTGGTCCCACCATGCCTTGGTCATATCGAGATTTTCGATGGTGTTCAGGTCGGTGAGAAGACCGCCGAGAAGGCTGGTTGCGGCAGAATATGCGGAAATGCCTGCGAGGTCATAGTCGTTGGTACCTGCGCGGATTGCGATTTCCATGGTGGAATGACCCTTCCATGCGGTTGCGTCGATCTGGATGGGCTCGATGGTAACATCGCACTTGTCTTCC
>JAFTPW010000280.1:0-4461 GCA_017463075.1 Clostridia bacterium | reverse complement strand
TGCTCCTTGACGTCATCGACCAGGAATCGGTCAATGCTGACGGCGTGCGCGATGTGGTTTCCCTGAACGTGACGATCACCGATATGAATCACATCCATGGCTGAATCGGGATCAAACACGATGAGAGTGTCGATATATTCCCGGTAATCGGCGAAGAGTCTGTAAAAATCCGACGGTTCCTCACGTGTTCCGATCCGGCTGACGGCATCGTAATACTGCTCCATATCGGTGAGCCACTGGTTGTCAAGCCCGGTGAAATACTGATAGCAGATGTAGATATCAGCACCGTACCGGTTGACGATTCCCTGAAGGCATACAGCGGAACGCAGCTCCTGACGATCCTGTGCCGCGATTTCGTATGCATGGAGCACCGGAGATTTTCCGGTTTTCATGAGAGCCGTTCCCATGTGAAGCTGTTTCGTTTTCGTCATAATGATGCCTCCATCGGTGTGTTGTACAGCACATGATCGTTCTTTGCCGCTGCTATGACTGTGGGATCAAATCCCGTGTCCGCTTCGTGAGGCATGAAATACGCCAGCAGACTCCAGCCCCAGATCTGAGATGCTTCATAACGATATCGTTGCCCGCACCGAAACGAAGGGTGGAGAAAGGCGCGAATACATTGTACAGAATCAGACAATCGCTAGTCAGCCCGGCTTTGACTGTCTTTGCACGTTCGACCTGTTCACGCACAAACGGACTGTCCGCGCCGAGCGGCTTCATGTCGTACCAGTCCTTCGCTTCCTTCACGGACTTTGCCACGGGATTCGGGTAGTCAAAATACCCGTCGCACATCAGCTTGGCGATGTCAACGTCTACCTTATTATAATAGTCCAGATGCGCGTCCACGCAGGGCTGACCCTTGGACTGTTCCGCTTTGAAGTGAAACCAGAATCCCACCGGCGGCCTGTCAACGGGCTGATTGTTCATCGCCACGATCACGCGTTCACGTTTTGTCATGATTAACTCCATTTTGTCTCAGTTTTCCAGCGGAACGGCACCTTCGAGCATATCGGTTTCGGCGATCGTTCCGTTTTCGATTTTGTAGGTCTTGATTTCAAACGGCTTGAAGTCCGCGTCAAGGGACAATCCAAGCACGGGCAATTCAATATGCGCGCCTGCGGCAGTTCCCTGCGATTCAAACAGTCTGAGAATATAGGCGTTTTCGTCCCGTTCGCTCTGCTTGAAGCAGCTCAGCGTGACGTTTTCCATATCAACGGAAACCAGTGCTTCCGGTTTCACGCCGTTTCCGGACGGACAGAACGCCAGAGCGTATGCCTTCTGATTGAACATCGCGGCTTCACGGTCAGCACAGCGAAGCATTTCGTCCCGCCTGCCAGCCAGAATCCGGAATTTGTACCGGCGTTCCCCCTGATCCATTCTCTGCTGATACATCGGTTCGTGGAAGGGTTCGCCCCACGTGGAATTTCCCGCACCGTATCCCGCGGAACGCACCAGAGTCACGCCGAGATTTCCTTCGTAATAATTGGAACCGTACACGCCGTCGTCGATGACCGTCAGTGCATATTCGTCCTCTGCGACCGCTTGCCAGTACTGCGAAACCACGTCCGCATAGGAACGCTTCAGCACTTCGCGTCCGAAGATGGTCTGTCCGATGTGCTCGCCCTCCGTCAGCGTGGTCGGGACGAACAGCTTCAGACGTTTTTCGTTTTCCGCATAGAACACGCGGAGGTCAACTTCCAGCACACCTGTCACCTTGTCAACGATGTAGCGCACCAGAAGCCGTGACTGATTGTACATCATGTCCGCTTCCACAACGACGTTCATGTCACCTTCGTCGGTCACGCGGACGGGCTGAACGATGCCGCCCTTGATTCCGGCAAATTCCGTCGCCTGACCGGGTGTCATCAGATGGAACTGTCCCGTCGGTTCGTACACATTCAGCGCACCCTTGCCTTCCCAGCAGTTGAACGCATCGGTATGTACGTTCACTGCAAACGCGCCCGGCTTGACGAATTCCTTTCCGTCTACCACATAACTGTCGACCAGACCCGTACGGCAGTTGACGACCACCTGACCGCGCGCGGTTCCAACGGTGATTCTGCCGCGTTCCGGTTTCAGCTGAGGTACGGGACGCTTTTCGATAATGTCGAAGTGAATGTCGAAACGGCTCATGGAGCAGGGCGGAAGTTCGCAGTCGAAAATCACGCGCTTGCACCAGTCCATATAGAAGTTGCCGGATTCCTTTGCCTGCTGGGAACGCACCGGCTTTCCGTCCTGATACACAACGGGATTGGAGAACTCCTTGTGCCACATCTGCCGCGGCAGGAGAAATTCCACGTCAACCGGATGATTGTACGCAAACGGATGCGGGTTGTAGACGAGCAGAGGTACGGTATTGCCGTCTTTGATTTTCTCCTGACCGGCGGACAGCGCGAGGAAATACTTCGCCCTGAGCTTGTTCGTGATCTCCAGACCGTGATCGAGCATACGGATGGTATCGTCCTCGACCGGCTGGATGCAGGATCCGGGCAGGGCATCGTGGAATTCCGCGAACAGAAGATCACGCCATGCATCGTCGATCAATTGCTTTTCATAGGCGGACAGTCCCGCGATTGCCGCATGGGATGCCATTTTTTCCACCATCACGAGGTCGTTTTCAAGCCGTCTGTGCAGCTGCTTGATGCGGATGATGGAGGTGTAGCAGCCTTCCATGAGGGTATTCAGTCCGCGTTCCACCACCGGAAGCTTTTCACGGTCAACGGTCTTGAAATATTCGTCCGGTGTGGAGTGAACGATGTCCGCGCCGTTTTTCTGCATTTCGGCGATGTTGTCGAGGTCGATTCTGGACGGACCGCCGCCGTGGTTGCCGACACCCCAGAGGTACAGCGCGGTTTCTTCGTCTTTATGACGTTCCATCCAGCCGGGCAGTTCCTCGTTCACCTTGCCGAGAACGGAGTTATAACCCTTGTCCGAACGGTGAACAAGGATTTCCGATTCCCCGTCGTATCCGCGCCAGAGAAAATCCTCGCTGTCAAAGTCATAGTTGCCTCTGCCGGGGCGGATGTTGACGTAATGTTTATACCCGCACTTTTCGAGCATCTGCACCAGTCCCTGCGCATGACCGAACGAGTCGAAATTGACCGCCGTCACGGGGACTTTTTCAAATTTGTCATAGAAGTACAGCCGTCCGCGGAGAACCTGCCGGAAGATGGATTCGCCGGAAGGGATGTTGCAGTCGGGCTGCAGGAACCATCCGCCGATGATTTCCCAACGTCCTTCCTTCACCTGCCGCTGAATTTTCCTAAACAGCTCCGGTTCGTGTTCCTCGATCCACTCGTACAGGAGCGATTCGTTGTGATTGAAGATGAAATTCGGGTATTCGTCAATGAAATCTGATGCCGCGCGGAAGGTGGACAGAGCTTCGGACAGTCCCGATTCCCACTGCCACAGCCACACGGGCTCAAGATGAGCGTTGCAGAACATGTATGTTTTCATAGCTTTTCTCCTGTTTTGTTATCTCTGAGATATTATCTCATGCATTCGCCGGGATTTTCCGGAACACCGCCGTCACGAAGGATATGTACCGCCGTTGCGGGACCGAGATTTTTCCAGTCCTTGACAACCCACACCACTTTTTTGTCCGGCGTGACTTCAACAAGCTGCGGCGTTTTTCCGTTGTCCCTGCGTGCGCAGAGAATGGTGTTCCCGTTTTCCAGCCGCACGCTGCTTTGTGTTCCCGCGAGACGGTATTCTGCGGGCAGTTCGGAAATCCTGAACTCCCATGCGGTCGACTTATCGGGACGGACTTCCCGTACAAGATCGCCTGCCTCGTCATTGATAAGCGTATTTCCGTTCTTCAGACGGACTGCCGCCCACGGCTTTCCGATGTCGTATGTCCACAGTTCGTTGAAATCCTTGTCGAATTCCGTGACTTTGCCGGGCGCGAGATAGGGCATCAGATACGTCCCCTGCGCGGTCATGCGGAAACGTCGGTTCTGGATGTGGGTACCGTTCGGACCTTCGTAGGGGATGATGCGGTTGACCTCAGTCTCGCCGGTCTTCTTGTTGATAATCATCATGCGCGGATTCGGCAGTTCGTTGACCACCAGAAGCACATGCTCCAGACCGAGCGGCTGACAGGTGTGGATTTCTGTCCCCTCCGGTGCGTCCATGCGCCAGACGATTTCCTTGTGCGGCGTGACTTCGGCAACCCAGTACATACGGGTAAACAGAATGTTGCCGTTTGTCAGCATCCAGATGTCGTCGTATTCCCACCCCTTGCCGGTGCAGTACGTCCACACGATTTTTCCGCCGACAATGAGGTACATCCGGTTGCAGCCCTCGCCGATGTAAAGCATATCGTGACGCGCCAGACCGCCGCCGGGAAGAGCCGGGTCACAGCCTTCTTCCGCAATCGGCCACCACGGTTTGTCGATTTCCTCTTCGCTCTTTCCCCACGCAGGAATGGTCGGGTCAAGGAATCTGTTTATTGCTGCA
>JAFTPW010000279.1:0-3435 GCA_017463075.1 Clostridia bacterium | reverse complement strand
CTTCTTCCCGTTGATTTCGACAAGCTGCGAGAAATACGGCAGGGACGCGGACGCTCTCAGGCAGTCGATCTGTGCGCGCATGTCCGTGACCCGCATGTACTCCGGCATCCCGGTTTCGACATTGCTGCATACGGTGTAGAACGGCGTGCCGCAGTTTCTGAACGCATCGTGGTCGTAGATGTCGAGCTTGTCGGGCAGCTCATGGTAGCAGAATTCCGCTTCGACGACGTTTCCGGTCTTCAACCAGCTCCGCAAGCTCATGAAACGCGGATTTTTGCAGTATTTTTTGTAGTAGCGGATGCTTCTGCCCTTCTGGTTCGAGAGATACGAGCAGCCGTGAATGGCACCCGCGGACACGCCGATGACGCCGTCGAAGGAGAATCCCATCTCCATGAATACATCCAGCACGCCTGCGGTGTAAATCCCGCGCATTCCGCCGCCTTCCAGCACAAGTCCCGTTTTCATCTGTTCCTCCGATGGATGTGATTTTGTAATATTATAGCACACATCCGCGGCGCGGGCAAGTCCAGGGACGAAAAAAATGACAGTTCAATCCCGGCGGGGACGGAGCTGCCATTTTTGAGGTTTTAAAATCAGAACGCAATCTGCATGCACAGTGCGACGCAGCAGAGGATGAGCGCGCAGCCTACGTAGAGATACCGGCCGGCGTAATACCAGAGCTTGCCGTGGGGCTTGGTTGTGCCCTTGTTGATTTCCACCATGAGGTCATCGCGCTTCATGATCCAGAACCAGGAGAGAGCACCGAGGGTCGCGCCGATCGGGATGATGTAAATGGAAACGATGTCCATCCACGGGCCCCACTTCGCGATGGGTTCCATGTTCACGCCGATGCCGAGACAGAGCACGCAGAGAATGACGAGAACTGCCGCGCGGCTGAGCTTCGGGAACTTGTTCTGAAGGGATTCGCCGACCGCTTCGAACATGTTTTGCAGGGAGCTGACGCCCGCGAAAATCATGGCGACGTAGAGGATGACGGCGAACACCTGACCGAACGGGATGTCCTGCAAAATTCTCGGGAGCGTTACGAACAGGAGGGACGGTCCGGCGCCCACATCAAGTCCGTACGCGAAGCATGCGGGAATGATGACACATGCGGCAACCAGTGCGGCGATGGTATCGAAAACTGCGGTACGGGTTGCCACGTGAACGACGTCTTCCCCGTCATCGAGGTACGCGCCGTAGACGATCATGCCGCTGCCGGTGACGGAGAGTGAGAAGAACGCCTGTCCCATCGCCCAAATCCAGACCATGGGATCCGCGAGCTTCGACCAGTCGGGTGTGAACATGAACTTGTAGCCCTCAATCGCACCGGGAAGGAAGGCAACGCGGACTGCAAGCACCACGAAAATGATGACTAACCCGGGCATCATGATATTGTTGTACTTTTCGATGGACTTTGCGCCGAGCAGGAGCGTTGCAATGGTGACGAGAACCACGATGATGTGGAATCCGACGACGGAATACGGTGTGGACGAGAAGCCTTCGAACCATGCGCCGGTGTCAACATGCATGACCTCACCCGTGATCGAGCTCCAGAATGCCTTGAGAACGTACGCGATGATGCAGGCATAACCGAGCGCGATGCAGAGAGAACCTGCCAGCGGGAGCCATCCGAGAATGCCGCCTGCCGTTCCCATTTTTTCACCGCGTGTCGCCCATGCATTCCGGTAGGAACCGAGGGTACCTGTGCGGGCGCGGCGTCCGACTGCATATTCGGCGGAAAGACCGACAACACTGAAAAGTGCGATGAAGAACAGGTAGGCAACGAGGAACGCAGCTCCGCCGTTTGCACCCATTTTCGCCGGGAATCCCCAGACATTCGCCATTCCGACCGCAGATCCCACGGCGGAGAGGATGAAGCCCCATCTGCCGGAGAACCTGGAATTCTTTTTCTGATCCATGAAAACTCTCCTCAAAATGTATATTGAATATTGTTCAGTCCGTTAAGTATATCACACCGGGGCTCAAAAGTCAACCTCCGGGGCACAAATCGACAAAAAGCAGGGAGGATTTTCGCCCGTATGCGTCATAATCTGTACGATTTTCTCCGCCCAAAAAACAAAAAAGCCCCTCTCCGGGCGTGGGAAGGCAAAAAATTAAAGTGACCCCTGACTGCGATCTTTCTTCACAGAACACAGCCAAGGGTCACTCGTGATTCTTGATATCTAACATCTTTTTAATCCTCTCTTTCTTTTATCTGCCTGTGCGTTTGTCCGGTCTTCTCACGGAACACTTCTTTGATCTTCGTTCTTTAAGGAGAACTGCCTGAGGTTCGGATCGATCTGATGAATGCACGGGCGATGGTCTGTCACCGGGCTTATCGGGTTTGAAGGTCTTCACTCATTGCCGAGCGGATCTTATATCACATTTACGGCAAACTCTCAGGTTCTATAATCTATGTAAAAACGCTGTGCGTTGTTTATCCCGGCAATCCGATCAAAACGATTGATTATAGTTACTCGCCTTCGGTGAAAGCCCTGTACGTTAGTTGTACATCGGAGTATTCCTCTCTTTCTGTTGTGTCTATATTATAGCACAGGTTTTTCCGGATTTCAATTGATAATTCAGCTAAAGATTACAACAATGTTTTGGTTATCCGAACGAATTTTGAGAATTTGTGCCAAAAGTATTTACAGCTCCTTCGGAGATGTGGTATAATAGTAGTGTTGCGGGTCCTGTGCTGGATGCCGCTTTTTTTGTTGTCCGGACATGAAAAAACTCCCGCGGTCAAACGGGAGAATTCTCTGTTCAGGCGCGTCCCTTCGGCATGGGGCGGCGTTTTGCGGTGTATTCGGTGACGTCGATGCGGATGACGGACACGACCTTGACGAGCTTTTCGTTGAATTCGAAGTCCTTGCCGGTCTGGGTCTTCATGAAGCGGGAAAGCGTCTCCATTTTTTCCGCCGGATCTTCGAGGATCACTGCTCTGCCGCGTCCCATGAGGGAGTGATACGCGGTACCGTAGCGGCATGCCACGTCGCCTTCGAACTGCTCAACGTCGCATTCCATCTCGAAAAATACCTTCGGATTCGCGCGCATCAGATCGATCTTGTGTCCCTGCGGTGCGCCGTGGAGGTACAGCTCCAGCCGTCCGTCCTCATCCATCGTGTAGCCGTAGTTCATCGGAACCACGTATGCTTCATCCCCGTCCACGAGTCCGAGGTGCAGAATCATCGCCTTGTCGAGAAGCGCGCGGATTTCCTCTCTGTCGGTGATTTCCAGTTCGCGTCTTGTCATTCTGTTCATGTGTCATGCTCCTGTGTGTGGATTTTTCTCCATTATAACACAGCCGCGCCGCCATTGCAAGTCCCCGTGAAAAAAACACCGGATGACGGGTTTCTCATCGGATTTTGCCGCTATACTCTTAAGCCATTCCTGTTGTCAGCCCAGCATACGTCACCCTTTGTCATTCAG
>JAFTPW010000278.1:0-2885 GCA_017463075.1 Clostridia bacterium | reverse complement strand
GTCGGTCGCGTCAAGCTCGAGAAGGAGCTCGAGAACCTCATCCGGAACCTCGTCCAGTCTCGCGTCGGGCTTGTCGACCTTGTTCACGACAACGATGACACGGTGACCGAGCTCCATGGCGCGTCCGAGAACGAAACGGGTCTGGGGCATAGGACCTTCCGCCGCGTCAATGAGGAGGAGAACGCCGTTTACCATTTTCAGGATGCGCTCAACCTCGCCGCCGAAGTCCGCGTGACCGGGGGTGTCAATGATGTTGATCTTCACGCCGTCGCGCACAACGGAGGTGTTTTTCGCAAGGATGGTGATGCCGCGTTCTCTTTCAAGGTCGCCGGAGTCCATGACGCGGTCGCGTACAACCTGATTTTCGTGATAGGTATCGCACTGCTTGAGCATCTGGTCAACGAGGGTGGTTTTGCCGTGGTCAACGTGCGCGATGATGGCAACGTTGCGAAGGTCGTTTCTTGTCATAATCATGCTCCTCGGTATATTAATAGTGTGGGATTTTAATATTCAACCTGTAAATTATACCACAGAATCGCATCAAAATAAACCGCACAGCAGTACAAAATTCGCCGCAGGTTATAAAAAATTTCGATGCATTCTGCCGAAATGGGGAGGGATTGCGCGGAGGGTGTGCAGTAGCATGCCTCATCCGTCACGATTTTTGGAAAATCGTGCCACCTTCCCCACAGCGTTCGTGAAGCCGTAGTTTTTCATGCGTGCGGGGGAAGGCTTGTTTGATTTCACGTCCCGCAGCACCGCCGGAACAAACGCGGGATTTTTCGTGAAATCCGCTTCCCAACATCCGTAGGACTGCGGGAGCATAAACCAAAGAAGCCTTCCCCCGCACAGATGAACGGTTTAGGATACCCAAACGCGGTGGGGAAGGTGTCACGCAGTGACGGATGAGGCACAGCAAAAAAGGCGCCCGCCCAGCCGAAACCGGAACAAACGCCTCTTCCACTATACCTATTACACCGTATCAGCGCAGCGGAAGGTCGTGGGAATTGCATAAACCCCGGCTTCAGAAACGCCGATCCGTGCCTGCGGGGGCATCCCCGTATCAGCGCAGCGGAAGGTCGTGGGATACGCATAACCCCACAGCTTCAGAAACGCCGATCCATGCCCGCGGGGGCATCCCCGTCCCCGCACCAGAACGCGTCCAGCATCGCCGTCAGTGAATCCGGGTCGGCTGTGAACCGCATGTGCCGCCAGTGATGGGGATACAGCGTGCGCATGGACGGCTCGGCATAGCGGTCGTCGATCAGGAGCACCACGCCTCGGTCGTCTTCACTCCGGATGACACGGCCCGCCGCCTGCAGAACCTTGTTCATCCCCGGACAGACGTAGGCGAACTAATGCCCGCGCTCCGTTTTTTCGTCGTAGTACGCCGCCATGATGTTCCGATCCGCTGAAAGCTGCGGCATCCCGGTTCCCACGATGATCGACCCGATCAGACTCTCGCCGGCAAGGTCTATGCCCTCGGAGAACATCCCGCCGAGCACGCAGAACCCGACAATCGCACGCTTCTGACTCCGGAACAGCCGGATGAACCGTTCCCGCTCGCCGAAGGACATCCCCGGCTTCTGTAAAATCATCGGCGCATCCGGCATGATGTCACGGAACCGCCGCGCAACCCGCTTCATATAATCGTAAGACGGGAAGTAGACCATGTAGTTGCCCTCCCGCGCCTCAACGCACCGCGCAATGATCTCCGCACAGTCGTCCGCCGTGGCTTTCCGGTCGCTGTACCGCGTGCTGATGCCGTCGTATGCGATCAGGCAGAGATTGTCCCGCTCGTACGGCGAATCCAGCTCGAGGGTCTCCCCGTGCCGCTGACCGGTTACCTCGCGGTAGTAGTCCATCGGCGAGAGCGTTGCCGAAAACATCACCGTTGAGACGGCGGGCGAAATCATCTTCTCAATCATCCCGGACGGGTCGATGCACAGAAGCTCCACCGTCACGCGCTCTCCCTCGCGGTGTGCGAAGAAGCGGAATTTCTCATCAAAGAACGGCACCACCGACACCGCGCGCGACAGAGCCGAATACAACGGATCGAGCACCTCCGTGAACTCACTGCCGTCGCGGATCAGCTTCCCGATGTATTTCGCCAGCCTTTCCGCCGACTGCGCGAGGTGAGCCGGAATCTCCGTGCCTTCAAAATAGCCGCATGGGATTTCCTCGCCGTCATCGGTATGCATCAGGTACTCGCTTTCCGTGCACATCCGCCGGCATTTCGCGAGGGAACGGGAAAATTCCTCCGTCAGCGCGAGAAAATCCCCGTCTCCGAGTAGCTCCCGCGCCGCAACAGCCGAGAGCGCATCCGGCAGGGACGGCTCAAGCACCGCGGAATAGGCGGATGTCACCCGGTCGGGCAGGTTGTGCGCTTCGTCAAAGAGGAAAATGTACTTCTCGCCGCGCGAAACGTCCTTGAAATACCGCCGCAGCCGCACTCTCTCGTCCGTGACGTAGTTGTAGTCGCACACGATCAGCGGACAGTGCTCCGATAAATCCAGACTCAGCTCATAGGGACATACCCGGTGCTCCTTCGCAGTCTTTTTGATCCGGTCGGCGGTGTACATCCGGTCATCCGAGGTCAGAAGGGCGGTCAGCGCGGCCAGCTCCCTCTCCCGGTAGGCGATGTACGTCCGACCCAGATCGTCGCTGACGCTGTCCGTGTTTCCGCAGATCCGGCACCGGGACGCCTGACGCAGATCCGGCATCTCCTTCTTCGACGCGCAGACCTGTTCTCTGGCCAGAAGCATCACGCACCGCAGCTCGGGCACGTATTTCTGCAGAAGGGAAGCCGCTTCCATGGCAGCCTGTCCCGTGACGGTTTTGGCGGTCAGATAGAAAATCCGGTCGGCATAACCCGCTCCCACTGC
>JAFTPW010000277.1:0-4312 GCA_017463075.1 Clostridia bacterium | reverse complement strand
TTGCGCCGGTACCGTAGCCCATCATAACGTAGTCGGAAATGTAGATCGGGATTTCCTTGCCGTTTGCAGGGTTGATTGCCGCGATGCCTTCGATTCTGACGCCGGTCTTGTCCTTGACGAGCTGGGTACGTTCAAACTCAGTCTTCTTTGCGCATTCCGCCTTGTACGCGTCGAGTGCGTCGATGTTGGTGATGCGGTCGCGGTACTTTTCGATGATGGGATGTTCGGGAGCGATTACCATAAAGGTGGCGCCGAACATGGTATCGCATCTGGTGGTGTAGATCCGCAGAACTTCGTCGCAGTTTGTCAGAGCGAAGTTCACGAAAGCACCTTCGGAACGGCCGATCCAGTTTTCCTGCTGGAGGCGTACGTTCGGGAGGTAGTCCACCTTGTCGAGACCTTCGAGGAGCTTGTCCGCGTATTCGGTGATGCGGAGGTACCATACGTCCTTGGACTTCTGCACGATATCGCTATGGCAGATGTCGCACTTGCCGCCCTGGGAGTCTTCGTTGGAAAGAACGACCTTGCAGTGCGGGCAGTAGTTGACGAGGGTCTTCGCGCGGAATACGAGTCCGTTGTCGAACATCTTGCGGAAAATCCACTGAGTCCACTTATAGTAGCTTTCTTCGGTGGTATCGATCACGCGGGTCCAGTCGAAGGAGAAGCCGACTCTCTTGAGCTGGGAGGAGAACTTCTCGATGTTGCGGTCGGTGAGGATTCTGGGATGGGTGTTGAACTTGATGGCGGAGTTTTCGGTGGGAAGGCCGAACGCGTCAAATCCGATCGGGAAGAGAACGTTGTAGCCCTGCATTCTTCTCTTGCGGGACACAACTTCGAGGCCGGAGTAAGCCTTGATGTGACCTACGTGCATGCCGGCGCCGCTCGGATAGGGGAATTCAACCAGACCGTAGAACTTGGGCTTGGAGTAGTCTTCCTGTGCATGGAAGATGCCTGCCTCCTCCCATTTGTCCTGCCATTTTTTCTCAATTCTGTCAAAATCGTATTTCATGGTGATGTCCTTTATGAAAATTATGAAAAATTAGTCTTCGGTGATGAGCTCGGTGATGTCCTGCTCGGTGGTATCCTGATACAGCTTTTCGAGCTTGTAGAATTCTCTCGATTCGCTGTTGAACACATGCAGAATCACGGAATTGTAGTCCGCGAGCACCCAGATACCGGTGTCAGCACCTTCCACGTGAACGGGACCGATGCCGTATGCGCTGAGCTTGTATTCGACTTCATCGGCGATGGAACGGATCTGTGTACGGGAGCTGCCGGTGCAGATGACGAAATAGTCGGCGATGATGGTCTGCTTTTCGACGTGCAGGAGCTTGATGTCGCGCGCCTTCTTGGAGTCGAGCACCGACACGATGAATTTCGCAAGGGTTTCGGGATTCTGAAGGTCTTCGGCAGTCAGGTTTTCTTCGATGGGAAGCAGGGTCTTTTCGATGTCCATAGTTTCCTCCATTTATGATATTGTAATTTTTTTCTGATTAAGTGTGCGGGATGTGGATGGAGCCGGAGTTGACGTCGTCCGCGCTGTACACTTCTCCGAAGTAGGTTGCACTTCCTGCGAAATACAGATCGCACAGGTACTGCAAGCCGGTGTAGCAGAAGGTGTAGCTGCGGTCGAAAATGTTGTCGGCAATATCCTTTTCGTAAACGTTGAAGTATTCGTTGACCGCCTTGAGGGTATCCGCGCGGTTCATGACGAAGTAGCCGTCGGACGAAAGGTCACCGGGCAGGGTCATCATGCTGATGGATTCCAGATCCACGTTCAGGATGAACTTCGCGTAATACATGATATCGGAAACGGTCAGGTTGGTGTTCACGGAATTGAAAATCGCCTGTGCCATACTCGTCATGGCGGTGACGTCAACGTTCTTGATGACAGCCTTCGCCTGATTGACCATGGCGGTGAGGAAGATTTTCTGCGCGTTCACACGTCCGAGGTCGGCCTGCACGTAACCTTCGCGGTAGCGTACAAATCCCATGGCGTTGTAGCCGTCGAGATGCTGCCAGCCCTTCGGAATGTTGATATACAGGTTCTGTTCGGGATCTTCATACACCATGTCGTACGGCACATTCACACTGACGCCGCCCATGGCATCGACAATTGCCTGGAATCCCTTGAGATTCATGACAACGCGGTGATGGATGTTGATGCAGAGGCTCTTTTCGATCATCTGCTCGTACCGTGCGCCGGCTTCGGTATAGGGATCTTCGTTGCCCTCCCACTTCGCATTCATGTAGTAGTGCGAGAAGGCTTCGTTGTTCTTGTTGGTGGAGACGCCGATGGTGACAAGGGTATCTCTCGGAATCTGCATGACGGAAATTTTATTGTTCTTCACGTCGCAGTTGACGATCATGACAACGTCGGCAAGAAGCGCGGTATCGTCGTGACCGATGACGAGGATGTTGTAAACGTCCTCTTTTACAATATATTCGCTGACAGGCTCTTCCGTCTCTTCAGCGTCTCCGGTCTCATCGGGATCGGTGACGGGTTCGGCGGTATCGTCTCCGAAATTCAGCGGAGGTTCGCCGATACCGGTTTCCGCGCCGCCGGATTCGATGGGATTGGTGTCAAAAGGAAGGGTGTCGTCGTTCTGGTTTCCGCCCGGACGGTAGAAAATCAGCCACGATGCCGCGATGATCACAGCCGTATAAATGACAAAAATCACCACGATCAGCGCAGTCTGTCCGCCGGTGAGACGGGCGTTTCTCTTTTTGATCTTTTTCTTTTTCTTCGCGTTCTGATTTAAAAACGCGTCGTCGTGGTCATCCTGTGCGATGTGTTCCGCGTCCCCGTCGGGATAGTACATGGAAACATCGTCTTCGCCGTTGATATTGTTCTGCTTCATAGATTCCTGTAAAAATTACCTTTCGATTGTGTGCTCTTCTCAGTGGTTCCCGTTCCGCATCTTTTCCGCAAGGCAGGCATTCCGCGCCGCGATGGTATCCTTGTCAATCAGGGCACCCTCCCGGAGCAGATTCTCAATGGTCAGATCAAAGGAAAGGATCATGGTGTCGCGGAGAACTTCGGTCTTGTCCCTGCCCTCCCGGATGCCGTCCCAGAAACAGCGGCGTACCCGGATGCAGTCGTCAAACGTCCGTGTCGGTTCGATATAATCCGCAAGGTAGATGATTGCTTCGAACACCGTCATGCCGGCGCGCCCCGTGGTATGCCAGCGAATGCCGGAGAGAATCTCTTCGTCCGCAATATCGGCAAAATCCCGCTCCGCCACGGCAGCTCCGGTGACGGCGTGGAACACCTTCGGGGACAGCATATCATCGTTTCCTATTATTATACCAAATTCTTCGCAGTATTGCAACTGTTTTTCAAAATCTGCGCGTTTTGTTATGTCGTGAAGCAGAGCTGACGCGCGAAGATTGTTGATTTTCTCCGGCAGGTAGATCTCGCCGAGCCGCGCGGCTTCTTCCGCAACCGCCAATGTGTGCTCATACCGTTTCCCTGTCAGATACGGCTTCACCCGATCCGCCAGTGCGGTAATTTCATTGTCCGTGAGAATTCTCTGTTCCATGATTCACACTCCGTATAAACGCTCGCGGCGGATAATATCGATCACACCGTCGGGCAGAAGTTCCGTCAGATCCTTGCCGTTCACAATCCGCTCCCGGATTTCGGTGGATGAGATTTCAAGAACCTCTTCCGGGATGATGTGCACCCGTGCGGCAAAACGCTGTTCGTATTCCGCTTTTTTCTCCGTCAGCTGATCGATGCCTTCGCTGTACCGGGGCATGCAGACGATGTCCGCCATCCGGAAGATATCCTCCGCGTTTTTCCAGTGATCGAGCGTGAGGAGCATATCGCTGCCGCAGAGCATGAAGATGCGCCGTCCCGGCTTTGTGAGATGCTCCAGCGTGAGGTAGGTATAGCTGGTGCCGCCCGAGGTGATTTCGTAATCGGAAACCTCCGCTCCCGCGATGCCGTCAAATGCCGCGTGACACATCTCGAGACGCTGCGCCGGCGTATCCTGTGCGGTTTTGATTTTATGCGGCGGTACGCAGGTCGGCATGATAATCAGCTTGTCGAGGCTGAGGTGTGCCATCATATTTTCCGCCGCCCGGACATGCCCGAGATGCGGAGGTGCGAAGGTACCGCCGAACAGTCCCAGTCGTTCTTCCATGTCAGATCATCTGGGAGATATTGCGCTTTTCGGGCTTGGAGGATTCCTTGAAAAGGATGATCTTCCGTCCGATCACGGCAACAACCTCGGATCCGGTGCGTTCTGCGAGTTCTTCTGCGGCGCCGCGTGCACTTTCATCGGAATTGTCGAGGACGCTGATTTTC
>JAFTPW010000276.1:0-3601 GCA_017463075.1 Clostridia bacterium | reverse complement strand
TTCCTCTACTTCTTCGTGCTCTTCTACGGTCTGGGCGCGGCTCAGCTCATCGTCATGGAGAAAACGTCCAAGCTCATGGACACCATCCTCGTCTCCGTCCGTCCCGCCGCCATGATCTTCGGCAAATTCGCGGCGAATCTCTGCTGTGCGGTGATTCAGCTTGCCGCGTGGCTTTTCTCGCTTCTCATCGGTGCTCTCGCAGGCTTTGCCGTCTCTTCCGCAATCGATCCCGTGAACGCCCCGAAGCTCAGCGATGTCACCGACGCCCTCGCGCTTCTTGACGGTATGTTCACGCCCGGCGGAATCGTGCTCGCACTGCTCCTGATGCTGTCGGGATGCATCCTGTACTGCTCCCTTGCGTCCATCGGCGGAGCGGCGGCAGGGAAGCAGGAAGACCTCCAGTCCACGAACATGCTCTTCACCATGTCGCTCGTCGTCAGCTTCATGGCAGTCGTCTTCGGCGGCAATCTGTTCGAAACCGGCGAGATGGCAAACGCCGCATGGATGCACTTCGTTCCGTTCACTGCCGTTCTGATTACACCGTCGCAGGTACTCCTCGGCAATGTGTCACCGCTTCTCGGACTGCTGTCCCTTGCGCTCACGCTTCTGTTCTCGGCGTTGATTCTGCTCTGCGCCGGACGGATTTACAGACTCATGTCGTTCTACAAGGGCAACCCGCCGAAGCTGAAGCAGATTCTCGGCATGCTGAAAACGAAATGAACGGAGGACACCTGCTGCATGACTACCGAAAAATCCTGCGGAGCCGTCGTCTTTACACGGAATAACGGCAGAATCCTGTATCTCCTGATCCGGAATCTCGAAGGCTTTTATGGCTTTCCGAAGGGACACACGGAACCGGGCGAAACCGAGCATGAAACGGCTCTGCGGGAAGTGTTTGAAGAGGTCGGACTTCGCGTCACTCTGCTCGACGGCTTCCGCACGGAGGATTCGCATCCCATTCCGTGGAAGCCGGATATTCTCAAGCATATCGTGTATTTCCTCGGTGAATATGAGAATCAGGAGTTCACCTATCAGCGGGAAGAGTTATCCGGCGCCGTACTGACTGACTTCGAACAGGCGATGACACTTCTTCAGTTTGAGAGTTCCAAACGGATTCTGACAGAAGCCAACCTTTATCTGACAGGCAAATGAAACAGAAACAGGCATTCATGATTGCGGGTGCCTGTTTTTCTTTCGAAAAAACAAAAAGCACCTCGTTTTGAGATGCTTTCGGATTCAGTTGAGTGCATATCTGCCTTCCATGGCGCGCATCAGGGTGACTTCGTCGGCATATTCCAGCTCCGCACCGATCGGAACACCGTTGGCGAGTCTGGATGCCTTCAAGCCGAGCGGGGCAATCAGCTTTGCAAGATACATCGCCGTTGCGTCGCCTTCGACCGTGGGATTGGTCGCGATGATGACCTCGTCCACCTTGTTTTCTTCATCCGTTGTGCTCAGCCGTGCGAGAAGCTCGCGGATGGTCAGCATATCGGGAAGAATGCCGCGCATGGGAGAAATGGTGCCGTGCAGAACATGGTAAACGCCGCGGAACTTCCGGGTCTTCTCAATCGCCATCACAGCACGGGGGTCTTCCACCACGCAGATGACGCTGTGATCCCGTTCGGGAGACGCACAGTATTTGCAGACCTCGCAGGTTGTGATGTTGCAGCAGACGGAGCAGCGGTGGATTTCGGTCTTTGCCGCCATGATCGCCTCCGCAAATTCCGCCGCTTCTTCGGGAGTGAAGCTGAGAATGTTGTACGCGTACCGTGCCGCAGACCGTTTTCCGACGCCGTCCAGCTTACGGAACATGTCCGCCAGCCGTTCCAGGGGCTCCAGATTCTCGTTCATGGCTTAGAACAGACCGGGGAGACCGGGAACGTTCAGACCGCCGGTGATCTTGCCCATTTCTTCGCTGTTGGTTTCGTTGACCTTCTTGATTGCTTCGTTGACAGCTGCAATCACGATGTCGGTCATGGTTTCGATATCATCGGGATCGACAACTTCGGGAGCGATATCAATGGACAGAACTTCGAGCTTGCCGTTGATCTTTACGGTAACGACGCCGCCGCCTGCCTTTACTTCGTATTCACGGGTGTCAAGTTCAGCCTGAAGAGCGGTCATGTCTTCCTGCATCTTCTGTGCCTGCTTGATCATACCCTGCATATTGGTAGGACCGCCGCCTACACCCTTCGGGAGTCTTGCTTTCATGTGAGTTTACCACCTTTATGAAATATATAGAATTTGAATCCATTCGGATTGTTGACGATTTGTGGAGTCTGCATTATAATTCTGTCAGCTCATCGATTGCCGGACGTTTCTTTGCCACAGCACCGGTCTCGATCCGGATTTCCGCGTTGGCTTCAATGATGCCGCAGAGACGGAACGCGGAACGCAGGGACTGCATGGAGGAGTCGGTCGATAGCATGTTCTGAGCAAACGCGTTCAGACACTTGACAACGAGGAGCTTTCCGTCGGAGGAAACAAAGCAGTCACAGTCCGCGAGAAAACCGCCGCAGGGAGGATTCTGTGCCGCAACCCGCTCAACAACGTCGCCAAGGGAGGTCACGGGTTCCATCGACTGTACAGATTCCGGTGCGGGTGCTTCTTCCGCCGCTGGAGCCGGAGTCACTGCCGCAGGTTCCGCCGGAATCACGGGTTCGGCAGCAGCTGCGGGAGCCGTTTGTACGGGAGCCGGTGCGGTTTCCAGAAGCATCACCTTTTCCTCAAGCGCCGCAATCCGCGAGAGAAGCGCATCGTTCGAGGAGGCAAGGGAAGCGTCCGCCATTTTAATCAGGGTCAGCTCCGCGGTCAGACGCTTGGTCTGCGGGAGTCTGGTCATGTCACGGAGCGCGTCGTCCATGAGACTGAAATGATACGTGATTGCAGAGGACGAGAACCGCCGCGCCGCATCTCCGAGGAGACGGAATTCCGCGTCAGTCATGTCCATGTAGCCCGCGCGTTCGGTTTCGGGAAGGTACTTGTACACCAGCATGTCCCGCCAGAAGGAAATCAGCTCCGACCAGAACACGGAAACGTCGCGCGAGGAAGAATTCACCGTGGAAATAATCTTGAAAAGGGAAGCCGCGTCATTTTTCGACACCGCAACCGCGGTTTTGTAGAGAAGCTCAATCCCGGTCAGCCCGAGAATGTCGGCAACCCGTTCGCGTGTCACGTCATGTCCGCCCGCCGCGCAGAGCTCGAACAGGGAAATCGCGTCGCGCATACCGCCCTGTGCCTGTTTTGCGATAACCAGAGCCGCGTCCTCGTCCAGCCCCATCTGCTCGGTTTTTGCGATGTGCAGGAGTCTCGACGCAATCACGTCCGCTTTGATCCGACGGAAATCGAACCGCTGACACCGGGAAATGATCGTTGCGGGCAGCTTGTGCAGTTCCGTGGTCGCAAGAATGAACACCACATGCTCCGGCGGCTCTTCCAGCGTCTTCAGCAGGGCATTGAACGCGGAAACCGAAAGCATATGAACCTCGTCGATGATGTAGACGCGTTTTTTCAGGGATGCCGGCGTGAAGCTGACCTCGTCGCGGATGTCGCGGATGTAGTCAACACCGTTGTTCGACGCCGCGTCCATTTCCAGAACGTC
>JAFTPW010000275.1:0-4263 GCA_017463075.1 Clostridia bacterium | reverse complement strand
GAGTATAAATGGCAGAAAAATCAACCAACAAAGAGCGGCTGAAGGAAATAACCACGCGAATTGAACAAGGCGTCAAAGAAGTGTTTACCTCCGGCAAATATGCCGACTATCTCCGCACCATGAGCCGCTTTACCCATTATTCCACCAACAACCGCATCCTGATCTATTCGCAGAATCCGAATGCCAGCCATGTTGCCGGGTATCAGGCATGGCAGAACAAATTCGAGCGTCATGTGGTAAAAGGTGCGAAAGGAATCACCATTATCGCGCCCACGCCGTTCAAAAAGAAAATCGAGGAAGAAAAGCTCGACCCCGATACCAAACTGCCCATGCTGGATGAAAACGGCGATGTGATTACCGAGGAAAAGGAAATCAAGATTCCCATGTTCAAGCCTGTCACGGTATTTGACATCAGCCAGACCGATGGGAAACCTCTGCCCGTCCTTGCCCAAACGCTTGTGGGCAATGTGCAGAATTATGATGTTTTCATGGAAGCGGTCAAGCGAAGTTCACCCGTACCCATCATTGTAGAAACCATGCAGGAAAATATGGACGGTTATTTCAGCCTTTCCGAGCAGAACATCCATCTGCGTGAGGGGATGAGCGAAGTGCAGACCGTCTGCGCGGCGATTCATGAGATTACCCACGCGAAGCTGCACAACAGCGATGCAGAGGAACAGAAATCTCACAAAACCGAGGAAATCGAAGCCGAAAGTGTGGCTTATGCGGTCTGTGCGTATTACGGTATCGAAACGGATGCCAATTCGTTTGGGTATATCGCCAACTATACGCAGGGCAAATCCATCGAGGAACTGAAAAACAGTCTTGATCTGATTGCGAAGACGGCGGATGAAATCATCACGGATATTGACAGACATTTTTCGGAACTCATGAAAATGCGTGAAATGGAGCATGATAATCCTGCGGACATCCTTGCCGGAAAACAGGATTCTGTGGTATTCTGTACCCATGAATCCAAGCCGTCCGTGCTGGAACAGCTCATATCCAGAAATAACGCCCCGAAACCACCCGCAATACTCAAAAAGACAAAGGAGAATGAACGATGATGCACTTTACCCAGGATGAAATCAACCTGATGGCAATCTATACACCCGGCAGCCGCGATGGACTGATCGCAGAACTCACTGAAATGCGTACCCATCTTGAACCGGATGAAACGGAACTCCGGGAACTGACCGATTCCGTACCGAAAAAACTTGCCCAAATGACTGATGCGGAGTTTGTTACTCTCGATCTGATACCCGATTTTGATTTTGAAGAAACGGAGGATGCTGATGCCTGATAAACTGCAGTACTACTCTTCTCTCTCCGCACTCACCTTAAAGCACCTCACTGAAAATATCGAAAACTGGACTTCTTTTTTGACCACCTCCGCACGGCTGTACAAATACTCGTTCCCCGATCAGCTCATGATCTATGCCCAGCGTCCCAATGCGACGGCCTGTGCAGATTACGAAACATGGAACCGCCGTATGGGCAGATATGTCCGCCGCGGATCCACGGGGATTGCTCTGATGGACACATCTGGCGATACGCCGAGACTTCACTATGTTTTCGATGTCGCTGACACGGGCACCAGAGCAAAATCACGGGACGTGAACCTGTGGACTATCCGTGCGGAGCAGACTGATGCGGTACAGAATGCGCTGAACGAATCGTTTCTTCACCATTCCGGAAACCTGATCAGCCAGATCGAAGCCATATCCGTAAGTCTCGCCGCCGAATACTGGCAGGATCACGCCCGTGACATCGGTGACATCCTTGCGGAATCTTTACTTGAGGAATATAATATTGATACGCTGGAATACCGATTCCGCAGTGTAGCGGCGCTGAGCACAACATATTCCATTCTTTCACGATGTGGTATGAATCCGGATTTATACATCGACACCGCCGATTTTCAGCCAATTTTTGAGTTCAACACTGCCGATACCGTGATCGCGCTGGGAACCGCTGTCAGCGACATGAGCGAGATCGTACTGCGGGAGATCGAAAGAACCATCAAAATATATGAAAGGACACACGAACATGAAGAACGAACTGACCTACACGAAAGTGGGAGACTACAGCCTTCCGAACCTGACCCTGCAGAATCCGGAATCACAGCCACTCGGCAGATACGGCAGGATGCGCCGGGATTATCTGAAGAACCACCGTCCGATCCTGTACAATCGGCTGATCCTGTCGGAGAAGCTATTCTCCCACCTGACGGAGATCGAAGAAACGGCGAACCGTCGGATGGAGCAGATGATGGACGAGCTGACGAAAGCGAACGGTCTGACGGAACAGATGAAATCGGAGAATCCGATGCTGTGGGTGCAGACGATGAACAATCTGAAATCACAGGCAGAGGAGACGATCCTGACCGAGCTGATTTACAGCTGACCCGCGGAGAGCAGCTTACCCTCTTTGGTGATCTGTCCTTCCCAAGTGAATCCGAACAAATCACATACATCGACGAAGCGGAGAGTACCGGAAACGTACCCTTCGCTTTTTCCTTTTCTCAGAAAGAAATCGACACGGTTCTGATTCACGGAGCCAACGCCGAAAACGCCCGGATGAACATTGTTCTGGACTTCATGAAGCAGAAGCCCATCGAGCAGATCGCCAAGACCATCCGTGCCAATTATCGGGGTGGTAATGGGTTTATGCTGAACGATATGGACATAAGCGCATGGTACGCTGATGAAGGAATCCGTCTGTCCCGCGGTCTGTCGGCAAGAGACAGTACCTATGCCCATGTAATTCCGTGGACGGATGCCGCAGCCCGGATCGGAGAACTGCTGGATGCCGGGCAGTATGTCAGCAATGTTCAGCTTGCAGAAGCCGGAACCTTTGAGCGCACCCAGCTTGTACAGTCCCTGTGGTACCTGTATCACGATTTTTCCGAGGCTGCCCGCGGTCAGTATTTCAGTGAATCCATGTTCACGGGCGGATTTCCGGATTCCACAGCGCGGATTGCGGATATGCTGGCGGACGAATTCATGCGGGACACCATCACGGCGGAGCTGTCCCGTTTTGCTGACGATTACCGCGAAAATCCCGGTCTGCTCCGGTTTCACTATCATAAAATGGACATTCTGACAGAGCAGTTCAGGGAGCTTGCCCTGCCGAGACGGAAATACAGCACAGAACTTGCGGAAATCCCGCCGGTGAAGCAGTTTATCACGCAGGACGAAATCCACGATGTTATCACCTCCGGCAGCAATGTCTCCGGCGGCAAGGAGCGGATTTACGAGTATTTCACCGGAAATCACAGTCAGAAGGAACTTCAGGAGTTTCTGAAAAATGAATACGGCATCGGCGGGCGTTCCCATGCACTGTCCGGTGCGGCGCACAGCAACGAGTGGCATGACGGCAGGGGCATCCGTTTGGAAAAGCCCAACTGTACCCCGGTGGAGCTGTCGTGGACGAACGTGACCAAGCGGATTTATGAAGCCATCAGGGATCACACCTACTTCACACCGGAGGAATGGGAGCAGCGGCAGACGATGGAAGAAGCTCCAGCGGAAACCGAACCGGTTGCCGTGTACACAACTGAGGAAAACAATCTCTCCTACGATATTGTGATCGAACGGCTGAAAAACGACGATTCTCCGCCACCCGAAAACTTCCGCATCACGGATGATAACATCGGTATCGGCGGTGCAAAGGCGAAGTTCCGCATGAATATGGATGCAATTCATACACTGAAACAGATCGAATCCGAAAATCGTCACGCCACACCGGAGGAACAGGAAATTCTTTCAAAATACGTCGGCTGGGGCGGTCTTGCGGATGCTTTCGACGATACCAAGGATAACTGGAAATCGGAATACGCCGAACTGTCCGCCGCACTCACTCCCGAAGAATACGCCGCCGCACGTTCATCCACTTTGAACGCACATTACACCTCACCCACCGTAATCAAAGCCATTTACGAAGCTGTCGGCAACATGGGATTCATCACGGGCAATGTACTGGAACCGTCCATGGGCGTCGGCAATTTCTTCCGACTTCTGCCGCAGGAAATGTCCGGCTCCAAGCTGTACGGCGTGGAACTGGACAGCATTACCGGACGGATTGCTAAACAGCTCTACCCGAACGATGACATTACCGTAGCCGGATTTGAGACAACCGACCGCCGTGATTTCTTCGCTCTCGCTGTCGGCAATGTCCCTTTCGGGCAGTACAAGGTCAACGACAATGCGTACAACAGGCTGAATTTCTCCATCCATGACTACTTTTTCGCAAAAACGCTCG
>JAFTPW010000274.1:0-4442 GCA_017463075.1 Clostridia bacterium | reverse complement strand
AGATCCGCGGGATCCGTGAGCATGGCAAGGAAAAACATACCGGCAGCCGTCCTTTCGTGATGTGATGTTACTCTATTGTAGCATAGAAATACGACAGATGCAAGCGGAATTCGACATTTTTACCGCAAAAAAGAAAAAAGATCCCGTACACCTGACGGAATCTGCGCGGTTACCGGAATTTCCGATAGCCCGCAACAGTATTATTATATCACAAACACCATACTCTGCACAAGGGGTTTATGAAACTTTCTCAAATTTCATCCTGTTGCCTAAAAAATTGTTGTTATCTTTTGCTGAATTGCCAATTGCATTTCCATCTTCGCTGTGATATAATATAGTCACAGAAGAAAGAGAGGAACACTCCAATGTACAAGTTCTGAACAGGATTCTTTCACAACTTTCTGAATCATATATCCGAAAGAATCCGGTGACAATTCGTCTTCATGATTTCACATCAGGGGACAGACAATAGAAAGAGAGGATTACAAAAGATGTTAGATACCAAGAATCATCAGTGACCCTTGATCGTGTTTGTAAAGAAAGACATGGTCAAGGGTCACTCTAATTTTCGGCATCTTTTGTGAGACGCGGTCAGCCGGGTCTTTTTTTATTTAAGACTTGATTTGCGCGCAGTCTTCCTGTATAATGAAGAAAAACGGACAATCCCCGAAAGGAGCACACCATGACTGACAAATCCCGCCGCGTTCCGAGAAATCCCGGCTTCATCCCGCCCGTCCCCGACGACTGCATCCGCGAGGAATCCCTTCCGTCCCTGCCCTGCCCGCCGGAAAACGGACTGCATACCGACACCTTCACGCTCACAATCCGCGACGGCGATATCGTTCTGATCTGCGGTTCGTCGGAAATTCCCGTCACCTGCCCCGTCTGCGTGAACGTTGACGGCGTGAACTATCCCGCGCCCTATGATTCCGTGAGTCCCGCAAAGTACGGCATTCTCGCGTCCGCTCACGTCACCACGGCAAACGGCTCGCGCGTCACCATCGAAGACCGGTTCTATCTCCCGCGTGAGGAATCGTGTACGGTGAATCTCCGCCGGTGCGTCCAGGTGGATTCTGCCGCAGACGGGGATTCGGGTATCGCGTCATCGTTCACGCTTTCCCTTCCGTCGGCGGATGCGGAGTGGTTCGTGCCGGGGCGTGTGTTCCGTGAATTCCTCCGTCAGGATTCCCATGAGGACACCCGCATCGAGCCGGCGCTGGGACTTCCCTTTGCAATGCTCCGCGACCGGACGACCGGTGTGATGCTCTCGCTCGGACGGTATCAGCCCGTCATCCACTGGGAGAAAAACAGCTTCGCGTCCGTCACCATCGACAACAGCGCAAATTCCGTCACCGTCGACTATCCTTCCCGGTCCCCGGAGCCGCTGTACCGACCGATGACGCCGGGTTCTCAGACCGTGTACGATCGTTCCGTCCGGCTCAGCGTCACCGAAAGCTACGACACCGCGATTGCTGAAGTCTACGGCGCGCATTTTGATTTGCAGAATCAGCGGATTCTCGATACCGACATTGACGAAGTTTTCCGCGTGATCTGCGAGGACTACAAAGCATTCCTGCACGCGACGCCACAGACCCGCCCGGACGGAAGTACATATACATCCTACGTACTGCCGTGTCGCATCTACATCGAGTACGGCGAGTTCGGTCCGCTCACCTATCAGGCAGGCTTCGTCGGTCAGCAGATGATGGCGGCGCACGAAATGATCCTGTACGGCGTGCGGAATCACGATGCGCTCAGCCTTGAAAACGGCGTGAAGACCCTCGATTTCTGGGTGAATGACGCAGAGTGGATGTGCGGATCCGGGATTCCGAAGATCTGGTACGACACATGGGACAACGGATTCCGGAAGTATCCCACCTTTCTGCGCATGGCAGTGGACGGGATCGAAGGACTCCTCGACGCGTATCTGACCGCAAAATCCGCCGGAATCGACAAGCCGGACTGGTACCGCGATGTACTCTCGTTCGCGGAATTCCTTGTGCGGCGGCAGAATGCAGACGGAAGCTGGTACCGCTGTTTCGATTACGAGGGCAATCCCTACGTCGATCCCGCGCCCGGCATTCACAAACCCGGAAACCGCGAGGACATCTGCGATTCGTTCAGCAAAAACAACACGACGATGCCGGTGCGGTTTCTGAAATCCGTGTTTGACCTGACAGGTGATGTGCGCTGCCGCGATGCAGCCGTCCGAGCCGGTGAGTTCGTGTACCGGGAGCTGTATCCCGCATCCTCCTGGAAGGGCGGCACCTGCGACAATCCGAACGTCACGGATAAGGAAGCCGGCGTTTACGCCATGTACTGCTTCGACGCGATGTACCTCCTGACCGGGGACGAAAAATACCTGACCGCACTGGAATCCGCAGCGGCGTTCACGATGTCGTCGGTCTATGCGGTGTCCGTTCCCGTGAAGGATACGGCGCTGAAGGCAGGAATCCCCATGAAAGCCGGATACATCGACGGCATGAGCCTGATTACGGCTCGCGCGAACGGTGCGGACAACTACATCGCCTTCGCCTACGCAGAGCTGTTCCGGATTTACGTTCTGACGGGAAAGAAAACCTACCTCAGACAGGCAGAATTCCTCCAGCAGAACACCAAGGCGATCATGAACTGGGACGGCGCGCTCGGATACAAGTACAAAAGTCTCGTCGCGGAGGCAAGCACCGTCATCACGCGCGACGGTCCGTTCACCTACGGCTCGGTTGACAACGGCGTATGGCTCCCGTGGTGCAGTGCTGCAAACGCGGATCCCATCGCGAAGATGCTGACCGTCTTCGGAAAAGCGGACGTTGCTGATCTTGCGGATGTGCCGCTCGACGAGCTGAGACGATTGATCGGCAAGAAATAAAAAGAACCGGACTGTTCCAAAACGGGCAGTCCGGTATTTGTTTGAGCGGATTTAAGACAGCATCGCTCTGTCGCTGGCGAATTCCTTACCGCTTGCCTTGGAGAAGAGCCCGAGCAGGTCTTCCACGGTGAGCTTTTTCTTTTCTTCGCCTTCGACGTCAACGATCACGCGGCCTTCATGCATCATGATGAGGCGGTTTCCGTGCGCGATGGCGTCCTTCATGTTGTGGGTAATCATCACCGTGGTCAACTTGTTTTCGTTGACGATGCGGTCGGTGATTTCCAGAACCTTTGCGGCAGTTTTCGGGTCGAGCGCGGCGGTGTGTTCGTCCAGCAGGAGCAGCTTCGGCTGATTCAGGGACGCCATGAGCAGGGTGACCGCCTGACGCTGACCGCCGGAGAGAAGCCCCACTTTGGAGGTGAGACGTGTTTCCAGCCCGAGATCGAGGGAAGTCAGCATCTTCACATACTCCGCGCGTTCGGATTTCGTGATGCCCCAGCGGAGTCCGCGCTTTTTGCCGCGTCGGTTTGCGAGGGCGAGGTTTTCTTCGATCATCATGCCGGCGGCGGTTCCCATCAGGGGATCCTGGAACACACGTCCGAGGAACTTCGCGCGCTTGTATTCCGGCATATCCGTGATGTCACTGCCATCGATGGTGATGGTGCCGCAGTCGGGCTTCCACACACCGGAGATCGCGTTGAGCAGAGTCGATTTGCCTGCACCGTTGCCGCCGATGACGGTCACAAAGTCGCCGTCCTTGAGCGTGAGGCTCAGGTCATTGAGCGCAACCTTTTCGTTGACGGTGCCGGGATTGAAGGTCTTGGTGATGTTTTTGATCTCAAGCATTGCCCTGACCTCCTTTTGCCTTTACAGTGGGTTTGGTGAAGTATTTCTTCTTCCAGTACGGTACCGCGAGGAAGACGGCAACCACGATTGCGGAAAGCATCTTGAGAAGGTCCGCGTCAAGTCCGAGGAAGATGACGGTCTGATAAACGAAGTAGTAAATCACGCCGCCGAGGATGACGCCGACGAGCTTTGCCGCGAAATTGGAGGAAATCTTCGACATGACCGCTTCACCGATGATGACGGCGGCAAGACCGATGACGATGGCACCGCGTCCCATGTTGATATCGGAGAAGCCCTGATACTGTGCCAGAAGTGCGCCGGACAGTGCAACGATGCCGTTGGAGAGAACCAGCGCGAGGATGGTCGTTACGTTGGTGTTGATGCCCTGTGCGCGGCTCATGTTCTGGTTGTTGCCGGTTGCACGGACAGCAGTGCCGAGCTCCGTACCGAAGAACCAGTAGAGAATGGCGATGAGCACCGCAATCACACCTGCCAGAACGAGCAGGGACTTTGTGGTGTGAATCTGTGCCAGAAGGAGGTCGTAGTTGCGGACGGGAAGCGCGATGTTGGCTTTACCCATGATTTTCAGGTTCACGGACCAGAGAATCAGCTGGGTCAGGATACCTGCCAGAATTGCGGGAATTCCCATGAAGGTGTGCAGTACGCCGGTGATCAGCCCGGTCAGCATTCCTGCGATCAGAGCCGCAAGCATGGCGACCCATACATT
>JAFTPW010000273.1:0-6067 GCA_017463075.1 Clostridia bacterium | reverse complement strand
TCTCCAAAAACACAGATACCTGCTCCCGTTCTGTCAGGTGCACCGCTGGACGCATCTCACCTCAAAGGACGCCGCAAAACGCGCACTTCACGAGCTGAACCTGACCGGAAATCTTACCGACGAAAAGCAGAAGAACACCGTCGATCTGTTCGCAAAACTGGGTCTTGACGACATCAACTGACATGAAAAAAAAGAAATTTTCCATACTCAAACTCATTCTCATCCTCCTTCCCGTTCTCCTCATCGGCGGATGTACTGCCGCCATTGCTCCGCTGTTCATCAGCTATTCCGCAAATGCCTACGAAGCCGCGGAGATCGTGGAACGTCCCGACACCTATGTGATGCCGGATTATCCCGAAGTCATCCTCAGTCCCGAGGCAACCGCGGATCTGCCGGATGTGACCGAACCCATACCGGTGACCGAGCCTGATACCGAAACCCTGCCGCCGGAAACCGAGACGGAAGCCCCCGAAACCGCCGAGACGGAAACGGAGCCTGCCGAAATCACCGCTCCCGAGACGGATCCGCCGGAAACCGAAGCACCGGAAACCATCGACGACGGCTCGGTTGACATGTTCGCACCGGAGTATGTTGAGACACCCGCGCCCGCAACGAAGGCTCCCGAAACCAAAGCGCCCGAGACCCAGCCCGTGATTGAAACCGCACCGCCGGAAACGCTCGCGCAGGTCGTCAACACCCCGACGGAGACCGAAACCTACGTGATCCCGTCCAATCCCGACGCGTCCTTCTCCAATTCCCCGAATGCCGTCAGCGTTTACGGGAAAACGCCGATCTACAAGCGGACGCAGATTGACTCCGACGTCATCAACATCCTCGTGATGGGCACCGACTCCCGCGATATCACACAGGACCGCGGCAGAAGCGATACCATGATCGTGTTCTCCTATAATAAAAAGGATGGAACCGTGAAGATGGTCTCCTTCCTGCGTGACTCCCTCATTCCCATCGAAGGCGTCGGCTGGAACCGCATCAACACCGCATACTTCTACGGCGGCGTGGGTCTTGCGGTCAACACCGTCAACCAGCTGTACAGCCTCGATATCCAGAATTTCGTCGTCATCGACTTCAACGGCGTCAAGAACTTCATCGACTACATCGGCGGCGTTGACATCGAACTGACCGAGGAAGAAGCGGAGCTGTACGGTCTCTACGGACACACGGATCTCAAGCCCGGCCTCAACCACCTGAACGCAAATCAGGCACTGATGCACATGCGCAACCGTGACATCGGCTCGGACTTCGCGCGGACACAGCGTCAGCGTCAGGTCATCACCGCCGTCATCAAGACCATCGTGAGTGAGAAATCCATCACGGAGATCTACGACATCCTCGGATACGCGTTCAACCTCATCAAAACCAACATTTCCTCCACGGATCTGTTAAGTCTTGCGGCATCCGTAGCGGCTCACGGAACGAAGCTCTCGCTCGAATCGCAGAATGTCCCGTACGCCGACGCTTACCAGAACGGCTGGTACAACGGCATGGCGATTCTCTCCTTCAACATCACCGACGCGTCAAACCGCATGCACAGTTTCCTCTACGATTAACCGATACCCAAAAACCTCCCGGATTCCTGAAAAAACAGGCAAAACGGGAGGTTTCTCATTAGAATTTGATTAGAGTTTTCTCAGAATCCGCCGCAGACGTACGTGATGTGATATAATGAAGTCAGAAAAACGAACGCCACAGGAGGACGCCATGAAACGCTTCTTCGCCATCCTATCCTTCGTCCCCGCCGTCATCAGCGGATTTCTCTATTCTGTAAACGGCGGCATCGCGCTGTTCCATCTCGTCTGGCTCATGCCAATCAGCGGGAGCATCGCGGGAATTCTCGCTAAAACGGTACTCTTCGCCGGGCATATGGGAGTCACCGCCCTTTCCCTCCTCGTCGCGCAGATCATCGAGTCCCGGATCCCGTCGCCGTCCGCGATTCTGCTTGTCACCGTTCTCGCGGGCATTCTCGATCTGCTCGGATTCGGCGTCGGCGCGTTCGTGAGGCATGTCTTCCGCGGATCAGCCGGTCACAGAATCGGCGCGGGAATTGCGGCTTTTCTCCTGCTTGCGGTCCTGTTCGTGCCGGTGAACGCCATCTGCGGCAATCCGGTCTCCGCGCTCATCGCAAAGCGTCAGCTTGACTCGTGCATGGAAGCTCACGTCGATCCCGCGCGGTACACGGTCGAGGATTTCGGCTACGACTGGTACGACGGGCATTACTACTACCGCCTGACCGACAATAACACGGGCGAGCAGAAAAACCTCACGCTGTACGAGCACAAGGACACAATCTACTTCTCCGGCACGAACCGGACGTATGAAAATGTGTGGAACTGAACGAAAACACCTGTCTGACTTGCATGGAACGCATCGGACAGGTGTTTTTCAGTATATCATTTATTGAAACAATTTCGTGCAGATTTCCTCCAGACGGCGGATATGGGTGCCGGTTTTGCCTGCGAGGATGATTTCGGCATTCCGGTTTTCCCGATTCAGCCGCGCGAATTTCTCCATCATGCGGTACGAAATCATCTCAAGTCCGCCGTTTTCCGCCACAATGCAGACAATCCGCGTAATCCGGGTGTCACCGTTTTCCCGCAGGCTGTCCATGAGGGCGTTCTCTTCGCTGTCGTCTTCCGCAATGGGATCGTGGATCACAGCGGTGTACTCCCGACCGCCATCGGTTCTCAGCACAATGACCTCCGTCCCGTCCGTGATTCCGGAAAGATGCAGTTCCTTTGCTTTTTCCCGTGCACTTTGGATCAGTCCCGGAAATTCATCCCACTCCTCCGCGTTCCGGATGCTTTCCGCAAATGCAATCAGCTCACAGAGCCGCTCATCTCCACGGACGGAGTCAAATTCATGCCGCTTTGCCGTCACCAGGATGTCATCCGCCGCGTTGGTCACAGAATACCGCGGTCTTTCTTCCTCAATCAGGGCGAGCTGTGGGACCGATCCGCGCATTTTCTCCCGTCTGGCATCGAAAAGCTGCCGGAGATGATCCAGCACAGTCGTCAGAAGTGCCGCCGCGTTGTCCGCATTCCCCGAAGCCGCAAGAGCCGCCGCCAGACGGATTTCCGTATAAATCCGCTCCCTGAGGAACAAGTCGTCCGTCACCGTCGAAAACAGATCGATCAGTGCCAGTATCCGCCGGTAATGCGGCACATCGTGCAGTCCGCCGAAAACATAGCTGTTGTACCGCTGACTCTGTCCGTCCGGAAGCGGGATATCGTTCGCCAGCAGATAGATCGCCTTCTCCAGCGTCCGGTGCAGCACGGTCTGCCTCTGTTTTTTCCATGCATCCGAACTGCTCACGAAATACCGCATCAGAAGAAGGTCATCCCACGCGGCGAGATTGTAGTCGTTCGTGATGTACGGCTGCCACACAGCGAGCTTGTCCTCATCCTCGTGCATCAGAATGGTGACAAGCCGGGTGGGAAGACGGTCGCCGGAGCATGTTTCAAGCATCTGACGGCAAAGCTCCCGCGCATCCTCGACATCACTCTCCCAGCAGAATCCCTCACGCCGGAGATACGCGGACTCCCGGAAATAGTTGATGGCGTAGTGCTCCGGATCGGCATGCGCGAATTCTCCGTAAAGCTCCCGGATCTTCCGGCGCACATTGATATTCGTCGTGTCCTCTTCCCGCAGAATGCGGCGCAGTTCATCCTCACTGTTCGCAGGAGCAGTCCGTCCCATCAGCTCGTCAAGCGTCACACCGAAATAGTCCGCAATCATGGGAAACTGCTCGATGTCCGGGTAGGACTGACCGTTTTCCCACCGGCTGACCGACTGTGATGACACGGAAAACGCCGCCGCAAGCTCACTCTGGGTCACTCCGCGCGCTTTCCGCAGCTGTTTCAAAGTCCCGGCAAATTGCTGTTTCATATTCCGTCCCCCGTTTTTCTTTCATTATATCATACCCACGCCCGCGGATCAAGCAAGCTGTACGGGAATTCCTCACGCATAACGTGAAAACAGCACCGTTTCCGATGCTGCTTCGTGTTACAGTTCAATCGCCCTGCCGTCGACGGTGATGCCGTCAAGCTCGCAGTTCTCGATGGTAATATTCTTCAGTGTACAGTTTCTGAACACCGATCCGGTGAAGTCGGGATTTTCGAACTGGCAGTTCTGCATGTCGACGCATCCGAACGAAGATCCCGCCATGGTCATGCCCGTGAACGACGCACCGCTCATGTTGATATCGGTGTATTTTGCGCCGGAAAGGTTAATATTGTTCAGTCCAGCGCCGCCGAGGTTCACATCGTCAAACACAGCACCGCCAAGGTCAAGATTGGTGAATTTCGCACCCGGCAGACGGGCATCGCTGATTTCAAACGGTCTGTCAGCAGGAGTTTCGGTGTATTCGCCGTCCTCAATGGGCTCACCGATCCAGTCGACGACGTCATCCATCGGCTTTCTTTCGCGCAGAGCGGGTTCCGCCGTCGGTTTTCCGAGAGCCGCAATCGCCACGGGACGGTATTTCAGTCCGAGCAGCTCCGTACACCTGTCCTCATCAAACGCGCCGATGAAGCATCCGCCGAAGCCGATATCCGCAGCCGCAAGGAGAATATTGTTCATCGCGCACGCCGTATCCTGCAATGCGAAAAGCTCTCGTCCCCTGTCTCCGAAGCGTTCCGTAATCTTCGTGTCATCCGCCTGCACCACAATCACCGCAGACGCGTTCCTGATCCACTCACCGCGGTAGATTTCCGGATACAGCCCCGCGATGTTCTCTTCCCCGACGATGACTGTGAAATGCCACGACTGGTAATTGCACGCGGACGGTGCGCGGGTTGCCGCTTCAAGGATGTAACCGAGCTGGCTCCGGGTCATTTTCTCTCCCGTGAACGAGCGGATGCTGCGCCGCTTGTACAGTAATGCTCTGAATTCCATGATTGCCTCCGTTGTTTTTTCTTTGATTATACCACGGATCCGCTGCGCAATCAACAGAAAAACCGCCGATTTCATGAAAAACCAGCGGTTTGTGTTCAATTTATTGCAGAGTCACTCCGCGTCATACGCCACAAGATCCGCGAAGGTCTCACGGCGGACGGCGATTCTGGACCTGCCGTCTCTGAGCATCACGATCGGCGGGCGCGGAACCTTGTTGTAGTTGGACGACATCGCGTAGTTGTACGCACCGGTCACGCAGACGGCAATGTGCTCACCGCGCACGGGCTTGGCGATGGCGACATCCTCCTGAATCAGGTCCCCGCTTTCACAGCAGCATCCGGCGATGGTGCAGACGAAATCCTTTTCACGGTCAGCGTGATCGGCGTTGAGCACCGTGTACTTTGAGCCGTAGAGAGCATACCGCGGGTTGTCCGTCATGCCGCCGTCGATGGAGACGTAGGACTTGTATCCCGTGATGGTCTTGACGCTTCCCACCGTGTAGAGGGTCATGCCCGCATCCGCAACGATGCTCCGTCCGGGTTCCATGAGAATGTCGGGCATCTCGATCCCGCATTCGGCGGATTTTGCACGCAGATGGGACGCGATTTCGGCGATGTTCTTTTCGTAGTCGATCACGGGGTCGTCCTCCACGTAGCGCACGCCGAAACCGCCGCCGAGGTTGAGAATCGGCAGTCTCACACCGCAGGTCTTCTCGATGTGCGCCATGAACGCGAGCATGATATCCGCCGCGTCGCAGAAGGGCTCGATCTCGAAAATCTGGGAACCGATGTGGCAGTGGAAGCCGTTCAGCTTTACATTCGCGAGCGTCAGCGTGTACCGGATGAGCTCTTCCGCCTGTCCGGTTTCGATCGCTGTGCCGAACTTGGAGTCAACCTTGCCGGTGCTGATTTTCGCGTGGGTGTGCGGGTCAATGCCGGGGGACAGCCGGAGAAGAATGTTCTGACAGATTCCTCTCTCCGCAGCCTGACGGTTGATTTCGTCCAGCTCCTCACGGTTGTCGACGATGAACCAGCCCAGTCCCATATCCATTGCCATGGAGATCATCGCGTCGGTCTTGTTTGAGCCGTGGAAGAACGCGTTCTGCATGGGGAATCCGGCGGCATTTGCCACGTACAGCTCGCCTGCTGAGACAATG
>JAFTPW010000272.1:0-3834 GCA_017463075.1 Clostridia bacterium | reverse complement strand
GATACCGAGTACCCGTATCTCAGAGAAGGCGCGCTTGCCAGACTCCGCGTTGCACGTGCGGTTGCGAGAAACACCGGTCTGACCGAATCGTGCATTCTCCCGCTCGGCGGATACACATGGGCACTGTTCCCGTGGCTCGGCACAAGAAGTTTCCGCACGCTCCGCCGCTACCTCGTCCGCAACGCCGGAAAATTCAAGCTGACCGGCATGGATTTCGAGGGATGCTATTTTATGACGTTCAAGCTCGAAGGCGGACGGGGCGACGACATGATGCGGATGATCTCGCAGAAAATCGCCGAAAACGGCATTGACCTTGACGCCCTCATCTCCCCGACCGAAGCACCCGTGTTTGAAAAATACGACGAATACATCCCGTCGGAGCTTCTGCGCAAAGCCTACCGCGAAGACAAGCTGCGGGATGACGAGATTCTGAAACGGGTGTATGAAGGGGAGCTGTGAAAGAGTGAAGAGAGAAGAGTGAAAAGTGAAGAGAAAAGGCAGAAAGCTTCGCTTTCATTGAATTAAAAGAGAAAAGTAAAAGAGTTAAGAGTATTTCCGTCAGCCAAAACTCCGAATACTCCCGTCTCGCCGCCGCAGGCTGAGCTTACCGAGGGAAATGAGTGTCAGTATCCCTAAAGGAAGATCGCTCAACCCTACGACTGCACGTTGTCAAAAACTCCCGCCCGCCGGAGGCATTGGGTCCAGGCACTCCTGGTTGCCGAATCGAGAGCCCGGCAACGGAGGGTTCTCGCGCCCGCCGCGTAGGCGTTATAAATCCAAATTGAAAAGCGGAGCTTTTCTACAATATAATTCTGACGTTTCAGAAAAAACATCCCGCTGCAAGCGGAAAAGAAACCACACCCATGAGGTAAAATTATGCCAGAATACATCTCCGTCCGCGGAGCACGCATGAACAATCTGAAAAATATCGACGTGGATATCCCGCGCGACAAGCTCATCGTCATTACCGGGCTGTCGGGTTCCGGGAAATCCTCGCTCGCGTTCGATACCGTCTACGCCGAGGGTCACCGCCGCTTCGTGGAATCGCTGTCGTCCTATGCCCGCATGTTCATCGGTCAGCTCGACAAGCCGGACATCGACTCCATTGAAGGGCTCTCTCCCGCCATCTCCATCGACCAGAAAACCACATCCAAGAACCCGCGATCCACGGTCGGTACCGTCACCGAAATCTACGACTACCTCCGTCTTCTGTATGCCAGACTCGGCGTTCCCCATTGTCCCGTGTGCGGCAGGGAAATCCGGCAGACTTCAGTTGACGTCATCATTGACAAGATCATGGCGTTTCCCGAAGGCGAGCGGTTCATGATTCTCTCTCCCGTTGTGCGCGGAAAGAAAGGCCGTCAGGAGAAAATCCTCGCCGATGCCCGAAAAAACGGCTATGTCCGCGCCCGCATCGACGGCATCCTGTACGACCTCACCGAGGACATCGAGCTGGACAAGAACCTCCGCCACACCGTGGAGCTCGTCATCGACCGTCTCGTCATGAAGCCCGATCTGCGCAGCCGTCTCACCGACTCCGTCGAATGTGCGCTCCGCGAATCGGACGGCTCCGTCATCATGGTGACCGTTCCGCGATCCGGCGAGCCCGTGGAAACCGAATTCTCCACCAACTACGCCTGCCCCGAGCACGGAATCTCCTTCGGTGAGCTGGAACCCAGAATGTTCTCCTTCAACAACCCGTTCGGAGCTTGTCCCACCTGCACAGGACTGGGCGTTCTCCGCTCGGCGTCTCCCGACAAGATCATCCCGGACACCTCCCTCTCCCTGACCGAAGGTGCCGTCGCCGTCAACGGATTCAAATCCCTCACCGACGACAGCTGGAACGGTCCGCTCATCGCCGCAGCCATCGCAAAATACGGCGTCACCCTCGATACACCTCTCTGCGATTATCCGAAAAAGGCAATGGATACCCTCCTCTACGGCTCGCCCGAGCAGATGACCGTCACCCGCTACTTCGGAAACCGCAGTCAGACGCAGACCCTCGCCTACAACGGTCTGATCAAGATGATCGAAGACCGCGCTCAGCCCGGCGGATGGGATCACGAATACTACGAGCAGTTCCTCATCGACAACGAATGCCCCGACTGTCACGGCGCGAAGCTGAACCGCGATGCGCTCGGCGTCACTGTCGGCGGAAAGAACATCCACGAGTTCTGCACCCTCTCCGTGGCGGATTCGCTGGAGTTCGTGAAGCAGCTCTCCTTCACCGAAAGTGAAATGGTCGTCGCGCGGGAGATTCTCAAGGAGCTGAAAAGCCGGCTCGGGTTCCTTGTATCCGTGGGGCTGGATTACCTCAGTCTCGCACGGAAATCCGCAACCCTCTCCGGCGGTGAAGCCCAGAGAATCCGGCTTGCGACACAGATCGGTTCCTCCCTCGCGGGCGTGCTGTACATCCTTGACGAGCCGTCGATCGGTCTGCATCAGCGGGACAACGGCAAGCTCATCAATACCCTGAAAAGTCTGCGCGACCTCGGCAACTCCGTCATCGTCGTCGAGCATGACGAGGAAACCATGCAGGCAGCCGACTACATCATCGACATCGGTCCCGCGGCAGGTATCCACGGCGGTGAAGTCGTCGCAGTCGGCACACCCGATGAAGTTGCGGCAAACACCTCGTCCGTCACCGGAAATTTCCTCAGCGGACGCAGGAAAATTGCCGTACCCGCCGTCAGACGTGCCGGAAACGGAAACAAGCTGACCATTGTGGGAGCACGGGAAAACAATCTCAAAAACATCTCCGTGGATATCCCGCTCGGATGCTTCGTGTGCGTCACGGGCGTGTCGGGATCGGGCAAATCGTCCCTCATCAACGCCATTCTCTACCGCACGCTTGCGAAAAAGCTGATGCGCGCCGTCACGTATCCGGGGGACCACGACCGCATCGACGGCATCGAACATCTTGACAAAATCATCGCCATCGACCAGAGCCCCATCGGACGGACACCGCGCTCCAATCCGGCGACGTACACGGGACTTTTCACCGACATCCGGAACCTGTTCGCGTCCACGCCCGGCTCGAAAATGCGCGGATACAGCAGCGGACGGTTCTCCTTCAACGTCAAGGGCGGACGGTGCGAAGCCTGCGAAGGGGACGGCGTGAAGAAAATCGAGATGCACTTCCTCCCGGACGTTTATGTGACCTGCGACGTCTGCCACGGCAAGCGGTACAACCGGGAGACCCTGGAAGTGAAATACAAGGAAAAGAGCATCGCGGATGTACTGGAAATGACCGCGGACGAAGGCGTGGAATTCTTCCGGGACATTCCGAAGATCGCGAACCGCCTCAGGCTCCTGTGCGACGTCGGGCTCGGATACATCAAGATCGGGCAGGCATCCACGACTCTCTCCGGCGGCGAGGCTCAGCGCGTGAAGCTGGCAACGGAGCTTTCCAGACGCTCCACGGGCAAGACCCTCTACGTCCTCGACGAACCCACGACCGGACTCCACTCCGCGGACGCCGAAAAGCTCATCGCCATTCTCGATCAGCTCGTCGCGGGCGGCAACACCGTCGTCGTCATCGAGCACAACCTTGACGTCATCAAGTGCGCCGACCACATCATTGACCTCGGTCCCGAAGGCGGAGACAACGGCGGCACGATTGTAGCCGAAGGCACACCGGAAGAAGTTGCGGCAGTCGACGGCTCGTACACGGGGAAGTATCTCCGCGAGAAGCTGGGACTGTGAGTGCCGTGATGTACTTCGTGTGATGTTCACCTGCGGTGAGTTGAGGCGGATTTTCTTCGAAAATCAATGATTAAAAAACGGTACCTTCAACGGCTTCCGATAAATTTCAAATAACCGTAGGGGACGGCG
>JAFTPW010000271.1:0-7358 GCA_017463075.1 Clostridia bacterium | reverse complement strand
CGGGCTCTCGATTCGGCAACCAGGAGTGCCTGGACCCAAGGCTCCGCCGGGCGAGGGATTCATACCCGTGCAGCTTTTGGGTTGAGCGATCTTCCTTTAGGGTTACTGACACTCAATTTCCTCGGTAAGCTCAGCCTGCGGCGGCGAGACGGAATCGCTTCGGGCTCTGACAGTTACGACAGCGTCACTGGATTTGCTCCATAACTTCAGCCTGCGGCGCGGTTGGATTTACTCTGTTTCTGTTGACGGAACGTCCGCAAAACCGTAGGGTTGGGGCTTGCCCCCGACCGCCGGTTCAAACAAAACTTCCGGCGATGAAATTTCCCAAAAACCGTAGGGGAGGATATTATCCTCCCGCCGAAAAACCAAAACTGTTCTCACGGCGATGCTCCGGAACGCCACCCTCAACAAGCATTCCCCGTGCAATCGCTGGAAATTTCAACTTCACGAACGCAGCCGGGGAAGGTGAATGAGGCGTGAACCTTAAATCACCGCCGCCAGACTGCGCAGTCGGATCTTGACCGCGCCGAGGTTGGTGATTTCGTCGATCTTGATCTGGGTATAATACTTTCCTTCCGCTTCAAGAATCCGCTTGACTTCGTCGGTTGTAATCGCGTCGACACCGCAGCCGAAGGAAACAAGCTGGACGAGCTGGACGTCCTTGTTCTGTCCGGCGTAGACTGCGGCACGGTACAGGCGGCTGTGGTACGTCCACTGGTTGAGCACCTGCACCTTCGGGGTCTTGGCGAGGTGGTACACGGCGTCCTCGGAGACAACGACGAATCCGAGAGACAGCGCGAGCTTATCGATGCCGTGACCGATTTCCGCATCGGCGTGGTAGGGACGTCCGGCGAGAATCATGATGGGCTTGCCGTTTTCTCTTGCCCACTTCACGGCTCGCTCGCCTTCATCGCGGACGGATTTCATGTATGCCTCGAGCTTTGCGAATCCGGCATCAACCGCTTTCTTCACGTCAGTTTTCTTAATATCCGGCCAGTGCTTCGAGAGAGACTGATACAGCCCCTTCGCAAGCTCCTTCGGGGAGTTGACGTCGAGGTAGGGATACAGGAACCGTTTGCCGCGCAGGGTATCCATATTGCCGCGCAGAAGCTCGCTGTAATACGCGACGACGGGGCAGTTATAGTGGTTATCGCTGGCGTGCTCGTTGACGTTCCATGTCAGACGGGGATAGAAGATGGTTCTGCATCCCATTTCCGCGAGGGTTTCGATATGTCCGTGCATGATTTTTGCCGGATAGCACGCGGTATCGGACGGGATGGAGAACTGACCCTTTTCGTACATGGCGCGCGTCGACATCCCGGAGGACACGGGCGTGAAGCCGAGGTTTTCAAAGATGCCGACCCAGAGCGGGAGAAGCTCGTACATGCCGAGGCAGAGCGGGAGACCGATGAGTCCGCGGTTTCCGATGGTGCGGGGCTTCTCACTCGGACATGCCGCAAGGAGTGCGTTCCGCTTGAATTCGTGCAGATTGGGCATATCCTCAGTCGTATGAGCGAGACCCGCGCCCTTTTCGCACTTGTTGCCGGAGATGAACCGAGCACTGCCGCCGCGGTGACCGGAGAACTGGTTGATGGTGAGCAGGCAGTTATTGGTGCATCCTTTGCAGGTCATGGTGCGGGATGTATGGACGAAATTCTTCAGTTCCTCGGGCGAGAGGATGGAAGAAGTATATGTCTGATCGGATTCGGATTTGTCCTTCGCGTACAGAGCGGCACCGTAGGCACCCATCAGACCTGCGATTGCGGGACGGATGACCTCGCCGCCGATTTCACGCTCGAAGGCACGGAGCACAGCGTCGTTATAGAACGTACCGCCCTGCACGACGATGTTCTTGCCGAGCTCTTCGGGGGAATGCGCGCGGATGACTTTATAGATCGCGTTCTTGACAACGGACACGGACAGGCCTGCGGAGATATCCTCCACGGTTGCGCCGTCCTTCTGCGACTGCTTGACCTGCGAGTTCATGAAGACGGTACAGCGGGAGCCGAGGTTGACCGGGGATTCTGCAAAGAGCGCCTTTTTCGCAAACTGCTCCGCAGTCAGGTGCATGGAGCGCGCGAAGGTTTCGATGAAGGAGCCGCATCCAGAGGAACAAGCCTCGTTGAGCATGATGCGGTCGACGGCGCCGTTCCGGATTTTGAAGCACTTGATGTCCTGACCGCCGATATCGAGGATGAAGTCGACGTCGGGCTTGAAATACTTTGCGGCGGTATAGTGCGCGACGGTTTCAACGATGCCCCAATCGACGGAGAATGCGTTTTTGATGAGGTCTTCGCCGTAGCCGGTCACGGACGCGCCGCAGATGGTAATCCGGCTGCCGCACAGGTCGTAGATGGTTTCGAGCTCATGACGCACGATTGCGACGGGGTTGCCGCGGTTGGAGTCGTAGTAAGTATAGAGAATTTCGCAGTTCTCGCCGATGAGGGTGAGCTTCGTGGTCGTGGAGCCGCAGTCGATGCCGAGCCATGCTTTACCGGCGTAAGTTCCGATGGGCACCTCCTCGACGCTTGCCCGTGCGTGGCGTTCTGCGAACCGGTCGTAGTCGAACTGGCTCTCGAACAGGGGCGGCATTCTCGTGGATGTGGACTTGATCTGCGCCTCTTCCACGAGGGAGATGAGTTTATCGATGGTATAGGTTTCCGTGCACGCGGTTTCGGAGTACAGTGCGGCACCGAGGGAGACGGCATTTCTCGCGTAATCGGGGAAGACGGCGTTTTCTTCGGTGAGCTTTAAGGTATCAATGAATCTCTCGCGCAGACCCTTGCAGAAATACAGCGGTCCGCCGAGGAACATGACGCGTCCTTCGATTTTTCTGCCCTGTGCAAGTCCTGCAATGGTCTGGTTGACGACTGCCTGATAAATGGACGCGGCGACGTCTGCCTTGGATGCGCCCTGAGTGAGAAGCGGCTGCACGTCGGTTTTTGCGAACACGCCGCATCTTGACGCGATGGGGTAGAGCTTCTTATGCTGCAAAGCCAGCTCATCCAGTTCATCGGGTGTAACGTCAAGGAGGGAAGCCATCTGGTCAATGAACGCGCCCGTACCGCCGGCACAGGTACCGTTCATGCGTTCGTCGGTTCCGCCCTGGAAGAAGATGATTTTCGCGTCCTCGCCGCCGAGTTCAATGACCGTGGAAACGTCGGGATCCATGGTCTGGATGACCTGACTGGTTGCCCACACCTCCTGCACGAAGGGAACGCCGATTGCCTGTGCGAGACCGAGCCCGGCGGAACCGGAAATGGCAGCGGTGAATCCGTCGTCCCCGAGCAGACTGCGTGTATCGCGGAGCATGCGGGTGAGTGTTTCGCGGATGCGGGAATAATGGCGTTCATAGGTCTGCCATACGACCTCGCCGTTCTTCACCACCGCGATTTTAGCGGTCGTGGAGCCGACGTCGACGCCGAGAGCGATTTTATTTTCGGTAAGATTGTTATTCTGAGAAAGGATAGTCAAAATCCGTGACCTCCCGAGGGTAATTTACATTTTTCGCGCGGATAAAACACAATGCGCTACATTATATCATATCGCATCCGGCGGCAAAAATCAAAGGGATTTTATGAACAAAGGATGATAAATGTTAATTTTGATGTATTCTTTGGGGGTCTTAGTTTTATATGTCGCTTACGGAGGTTTTGGGTTGCCTGAAGCGTCATGGGAATATCGTTCGCTTACAGCGGGAAGGTTTGACTTAAAGCGTCAGGGATTTGATGTAGAAAAGCTCCGCTTTTCAAATTGATTTTATGCACTACGCGTGCGGCGCGAGAACCCTCCATTGCCGGGCTCTCGATTCGGCAACCAGGAGTGCCTGGACCCAAGGCTCCGCCGGGCGGGAGTTTTGGACAACGTGCAGCTGTTTTGTGGAGCGATCTTTCTTTATCGAAAGGGACACTCATTTCCCTCGGTAAACTCAGCCTGCGGCGGCGAGATTGAACCGCTTCGGGCACTGATCTTGGGGATGTGTCACCGGATTGCCCGGGTAAATTTCAGCCTGCGGCGCAAACGCAGTTGTTCTTACGGCGATGCTCCGGGACGCCACCCTTAACAAGCCTTCCCCGTGCAGTCGCTGGAAATTTCAACTTCACAAACGCAGCCGGGGAAGGTGTCACGGTTTTTTCTTAAAAAATCGTGACGGATGAGGCGTGAACCTACTCAACCTGCGGCGCGCATCATGTCCATCCGCAAACATCCGCCCATTCATTCTGCATTCCGCATTATTACACCCTCTTTAACTGCAAATTTTTCTTGACAACACCGCCATCCTATGCTATTATAAAATTATCCAATCAAAATTTTAAAATTACCATAGGTGTGCCGTGCCCGATATACTCAAACTTGTGAATCTGTCAAAATCCTTCGGGGAAACTTCCGTGATTTCGGGGCTTTCCTTTACCGTTGCCCGCGGGGAATTCCTGACCATTCTCGGCTCGTCCGGATGCGGGAAGACGACCCTTCTGCGGATCATCAGCGGTCTGGAAGAGCCGGACAGCGGTTCCGTTTTCCTCAACGGGCGGGATGTGACCTCGCTCGCACCGAATCTGCGCTCCGTGAACACCGTTTTCCAGAACTACGCCCTCTTCCCGCACATGACGGTCTGGGACAACATCGCGTATCCGCTGAAAATCGCGGGAGTGAAGAAGTCGGAAATCAAGCCGCGCGTGGAGGAAGCCCTCTCCCTCGTGCAGATGGACGGGTACGGGAGCCGGTATCCTCACGCCCTCTCCGGCGGTCAGCGTCAGAGAATTGCCATCGCCCGTGCCGTGATCGGAAAGCCGGATGTTCTCCTCCTTGACGAGCCGCTGGGTGCGCTGGATCTGAACCTTCGCCGCGCGATGCAGACGGAGCTGAAGCGGATTCAGAAGCAGCTCGGCATCACGTTTGTGTACATCACGCACGATCAGGAAGAGGCTTTGAACATGTCCGACCGGGTGGCAGTGATGCAGGGAGGAAAATTCCTGCAGATCGGCACGCCGTCGGAGATTTACGATGAACCGGATTCGGTCTATGTCGCGCGTTTTGTGGGCGAGGCGAACATTCTCCCGTGCACATTCCTGCGTCAGGACGGGGATTCCGCCGTGGTGTCGTTTGCGGGTCGTGAGCTCACCGTGCGTGCGGGCAGGGAAGAGCATCAGCCGGGTGATACCGTGATGACGGCAGTGCGCGGCGAGAAGCTGGCAGTCCGCGAAGACGGCATCCCGTGCACCGTAACCGACGTGAACTTTGCCGGCGGCATCATGCGGATCACAGCCGAATCGGACGGTGTGCGCCTGACGTCGATGCGGTACGGTTTGGACAACTCCATCCGCGCCGGCGACACGGTCAATCTCGGAATCCCGCCGCATGCAGGCATCCTATGCCGCGCATAATTATGCACAAATCGGAGTAATCCATGCAGAAACGCAGACGTATTTTTTCCACCATCGGAGCACTGCCCATGTACCTGTTCACGCTGGTATTTGTGGGCGGGCCGCTTGTGATGATGGTGCTTCTCTCCTTTCTCCGGCAGGACGGCTGGTCGTATGAGTTTTCCTTCACGTGGGAGAACTACGCCGCCCTCTTCACGGAGCAGTATTTCAATGTATTCAAAACATCCCTCGGGCTTGCGTGCCTTTCCACCGTACTCGTGATCCTGCTCGGGTACCCGTTCGGGCTGACGGCGGCATTGTCGTCTCCGGGCATCCGGCGCTTCTTCTTCTCGGCGCAGATGATCCCGTACTGGGTCAACTCCCTGCTCCGGCTGTACGGATGGATCATCATTTTCCGCGCAAACGGCCTCTTAGACAAGGTTTTCATGGGACTTGGCATCACGGACGAGCCGCTCAAGCTCCTGTACAGCTATCCCGCCGTGGTCGTGGGCATGGTTTACGTGCTTCTGCCGTTCATGTTCACGTCGGTTTATCAGGTTGCGGAAAAGCTCGATCTCTCCCTCGTTGACGCGGCGCGGGATCTCGGTGCATCGCGTATTTCGGCATTCTTCACCGTGATTCTGCCCCTGACCGCACCGGGTCTGAAAACGGGCGTGATCCTCACGTTCATCCCGTCGATGGGGCTGTTCTTCATCGCGCAGATCCTCGGCGGCAACAAGATCGTTCTCGTGGGTTCGCTGATTGAGGAGCTTCTGATGAAGGCGCACAATCAGCCCATGGCGGCGGCGCTGTCGGTGATTCTGATGCTGCTCACAGGCGCGGTATGCCTGCTCCTGATGCGGAAAGCGAAGCATGAGAAGTGAATTATTATGCATAATTCGTCTGAGCACCAACCACACTTATATCAGCTTCCGACCAACTCCAAGGCAACGCCAACGAAACCGACAGACGACAGGAAATCATAGTCTTATTCCCCAAAACCTCACACAAACGGTGACAACATGAAGCGAAAATTTCAACTTTACCCCATTCTCATGACCATTCTCACGTATCTCCCGATCGCCGTGGTCGTGATTTACTCCTTCAACGAGAGCCGGCTGTCGTCGCAGTGGGGCGGATTTTCGCTGAAATGGTACCGCGAACTGCTCCGCGACCGGGACATCATGAACGCCCTCGTCAACTCCCTCCTTCTCGGTGCGCTCTCGTCCGTTTTCGCGGCGATTCTGGCGACATCCGCGGCGCTCGGCATGAAGAATTCCGCACTTCCCTTCAAAAACGCCGCCGAAAAAATCGCCCTCGCACCGCTCATCATCCCGGAAATCGTGCTTGGGATGGTATTTCTCGCATTTTTCTCCCTGCTCGGACTCCCGTTCGGGATGGTGACCCTCGTGATCGCGCACACCGCGTTCTGCGTACCGTACATTTACATGCAGGTCAAGGCGCGGCTCGCAGTCCTCGAGGAAGGCTTCACCGACGCGGCGCGGGACTTGGGAGCAAACGGTCCGCAGGCATTCTTCACCGTGACGCTTCCCCTGCTCGCACCGGCGATTCTGTCCGGGATGTTCCTCTCCTTCGCGATGAGCTTCGACGACGTCATCATCTCCATTTTCGTCACCGGCGTATCCGTGAACACCCTCCCGATCCGGGTCTACACATCGCTGAAAACCGGCGTGACCCCGGAAATCAACGCGCTCTGTACCGTGATGCTCGGCGTGACGGTGCTGTGCTACATCCTCGCGGCGGCGGTGAGGAGACTGGCAAGGAAGTAAACCAATGTCATTAACTTAAGTCAAATCCGACTTATACCAACCAAACGCCACCCTTTGTCATTCAGAGGGCCGTGTATGGCACGATGTACATACTGTTCCACAGTACGTAACGCCATACACACTGCCCGAAGAATCTGTGCATGTTCTATACAGATTGGCAGATGTCTGTGGTTGTCGTAACTGTTCAGCTTAAGGGTACTCGCTT